>NZ_JAQEXK010000010.1:0-106928 GCF_027693185.1 Butyricicoccus sp. OF27-2pH9A | reverse complement strand
AGCAAACGCCAGTACCAGTGCAAGAACCTTTTTGAAGTTGCAAGGAAAATCTCAAAATACGCACTTGGATTAGAAATTTATAGGATATCAGATGTTTTATGAACTTTTTTAATATTTTGTATGCTTTAAGAGAAGATACAATAAATGGATATTTGCACTCTAAACACAGACAGACGGATGATATAATTCGTAAAATTTATAATCTGATTTTTGTTCAATCTGCTAAAATTAAATTTAGAAACAGATGTCCTAAAAGCACTCGTAGCATCCATATAATGGTACTTGAAAGAAAATATATAAAGCCTAAAATAGTTCAACAAATCCACGAATATATTCCAAATCCACGAGCTATACCATAGTTTCGAGATTTTTGCGCGAATCTCAAAAAGGTTCTTGCACTGGTACTGGCGTTTGCTTGCGCATTCACCATGTTTGCTGGTGCAGCGTTCACGGATCAGGCCGACATTAAGGTCGATTCTGAAGTCGTGGACACTCTGGTATCGCTGGGCGTAATCGAAGGTTTCGAAAACGGCTCCTTCCAGCCGAACGGTACTGTAACCCGTGCTCAGATGGCAAAGATGATTTACGTTCTGCGCACCGGTAACTCTGACGCTTCTGCGTACAACAACGACAAGACCACTTTCACCGACATCAATGGTCACTGGGCTGCTGGCTACATCAAGTACTGCCAGTCTCTGAACATTATTGCTGGTAAGAGCAACACCAAGTTCTGCCCGAACGACAAGGTAACTACTCAGGAAGCTGCTAAGATGCTGCTGGTAACCCTGGGTTATGATGCTAAGAAGGCTGGCCTTGTAGGTGCTGGCTGGGCTTCCAAGACCAATGCACTGGCTGACGAGAACGGCCTGCTGGAGGACGTTAACACTTCCTTCACTGGTGCTTGCCCGCGTCAGTATGCTGCACAGCTGATCTACAACACCATTTTCGCTCCGACCGTTGTTCTGCGTGACGACGTTTACACTAACGAGAATTACGCTGGTCACGACAACAAGACTGTTGGCGAGAAGTACATGGGTCTGAAGACCACTGTTGGTACTCTGGACACCGTTTCCAAGGAGTCCGGCAAGGATACCTACAAGCTGACCATCGGTGAGACCGATAACACTGATGATGATAGCACCAAGCCGCTGGTAACTTCCTTTACCAAGGTTAAGAAGGACTACAACAACCTGCTCGATCAGGAAGTTAAGGTTCTGTACAAGGCTAAGGACGATGTTTACGGCGTATTCGCTACCGAGGATTCCGACGTTCTGACCGGCATTCTGGGCGACTTCGAGAAGTCCGATGCTAAGCTGAAGTTCAACGGTTCCAAATACTCTGTTGGTAAGACCAGCGATGACGATACCAACCTTGTTAAGGTTGATGGCTCTAAGACTAGCGATACCAACGCTAACAATATTGTTGCATACGTTGATGCTGCTAAGGGCCTGTCCAAGGTTTACTCTGCTTCTACCCGCAGCAAGGACAACAAGATTGTTCAGCTGAATGTGAAGACTGTAACCATCGCACAGGTTACTTATGTTGGCAAGGATTACATCAACGCAACCAAGAAGGCTGGTCCGAACTTTGACAAGATCGACACCGATTCTTCTAACTATCCGTCCGACCTGAAGAAGGACGATTACATTGCAATCTACAACGCAGACAACTTCTCCGATGACAAGCAGGTTGTTGAGAAGCTGGATGTTGTTGAAGGCAAGGTAACCTCTACCAAGAATGCAATCACTGCTGACGATTACAGCATTATGGTTGACGGCAACTGGTACGAGATGGCTATGGCTGCAACCATGAAGGCTGCTCCGAGCCAGACTCAGGTTGACTATGTAGGCAACGAAAAGGTTGAACTGAAGGACGAGGTAGCAGTAGTTGTAAAGAACGGCTATGTTGTTTATGTTGATGACAACGACGCTGGTTCTAAGGACGTTGCTCTGCTGGTTAAGGCTGTTCAGAAGACCTCTGCTAACGATGATGACATCGAAGGCCGCCTGATCTTTGCTGACGGCTCTGACAAGACCGTTACCATCAAGGACACCAAGATGTTCGCTAATGTTGGTGGCGAGACTCTGCCGTACAACACTCCGGTTCTGGTTTCCTACAAGAAGTCCGGCGAGAAGTACGAGCTGACTAAGGTTTCCGGCGTAATCAGCGGTTACGATGATTACAAGACTGATGCTAAGCGTGTAAAGAGCGACAAGCTCCAGAAGCAGAGTGGCTCTAATTGGGTTGCTGCTGACATCACTTACATCAACAACGATGCAACGGTATTTGTTCGTTACACCAGTGGTAGCGATACCAAGTACTCTGTTATCACCGGTTCTGCTCTGAAGAACTGGAGCGACAGCAAGGTATTTACCTCCGCGCAGGTTCTGTCCAAGAAGTCCAATGGTATGCAGTATGCTAAGACTATGTACGTTGACCTTGGCTCTTCCAGCATGAGCGGTGGCAAGGACATGACTTACGGCTATGTTCTGGAAAGCTCTCGTTCTGTAACTGAGAATGATACCGATTACACCACCACCAAGGTTTGGAACGGTACTGAGGAGATCACCCTGAAGGTTGAGGACGGCGACGCTCTGGCTGAGGGCGATGTTGTAGAGTACTCTGCTAACTCCGATGGCACCCATGACATCAACAAGACCTACAAGCTGGATTACGCTGGCACTGCAGGCGATAATGACACCTACGCTCTGACCCGCGGTGTTGTAACTGGTTTCGATTACAATGCTACCGACATTGAGGGCACTCTGGTTGGCTTTACCGCTGCTAAGAGCACCACTGCTGGTTACACTGATGATTATGTTGCAACTCAGACTGCATTCACTCTGAACATCAGCAACGATGATCACGATTCCGTAGTTCTGTTCGTAGACACGGACAATGCTCGCGGCACTGCTAACGGCGAGTTCCAGAAGGCTGCTGAAAACAATGCTGCTCAGAAGCTGGCTAACGTTGCTTACTACGCAGACGCTAACAGCAATGTTAAGATCATCATCGTTGACACCCAGAACATTTACGCTAAGTAAGTTTCTGACTGTCGCGGTTATGTGACTGCAAAATCGAAAACCCCCGAGGATCTCCTCGGGGGTTTTCCCTTTCTTCGAAAAAATTCGCAAAAATCCAAAAGTTTTTCTTGCAATTTCGGAAAAATCGGCTATTCTATACCTCAAACAAACGGCGAGACGCCGGACAGGAGGTATTTCACTATGGGATTTGAATCGTATCGGCAGGGCGCGTTCACGAAACGGTTGGCGGATCTGCCCGACCAGCCGAACATGCAGGCGGCGGAGCTGAAAACGTACTTCGACTCGTCGCCGGAGGAGCTGCGGCAGGCGCTGAACCGGCTGTGCGACGCGCTGGGCGAGTTCTCAGCGGCGGCCAAACTGGGCTACACCGCGAGTGCGGGCGTGCCGGCGCAGACCGTTCAGGACGCGATCGAAAACGTGCAGAAGCAGGTGCGCGACGCGTCCGTGGGCAAGCTGCCGAGCGGCTGCGTGGACGGCGACAAGCTGGCGCAGGACGTGCGCAACCGCCTGACCGCGATTGAGCACGCCGCCGAGTCCGAAACCAACGCGCGCACCGAGGCGGACAGCGCCATGCAAACCGACATGAACACCGTCAAAACCACGCTTACGGTTAAAACTGCGTGCAATTTCGGCACATATACCGGCGATGGAACCGAAAAACGTACCATCACGCTTGGGTATCATCCCAAGGCCGTGCTCGTGTTCCGCGACGGCTGCTACACCGGCTACAGCAGCGCCATTTACGGCGGTCTGGCGGCGGAGAACGTGCCGCTTATGTACGGCGATAGCATCGGCCTTGGCGTCACCGACGACGGCTTTCAGGAGCTCAATAGCCGCAACTGTGCCCTCAATTTGAGCGGGTATAAGTATTCGTTTGCGGTTTTTGCGTGAAAATGGGAAAAGGAAAACCCCCGAGGAATTTTCCTCGGGGGTTTTGATTTTGCTGTGAAAGTAATTTTGAGAAATTACTTAGAAAGCAGGTGACCTACGTTGCTTGCACCGTAAGTTACGTTCAGTTCGCTATTGTCAGCGTCGAATACGATAGCAACAACATCGCCATCAGTATTCAGAACAACGTATGCGTTCGGAACGTAGTAAGTGGTACCAGCGTCAACGAACTCGTTAGCCTTGGTTACGGTGTCCTTAGAGCCTTCCATACCCTCGGTCTTATCGTCGTTAACTGCGATGAATACGCAATCGTCATCCAGATCAGCAGACTTCTTAGCATTGGTCTTATCGCGGTAAGCAACAGTGCCATTGTCGAAGCCGGTAATAGCAGCGACATTGATGTTAGCTACATCGTTCAGAGATGCAACAGTATCCTTGTATGCACCAACAACCTTTACGTTGTCAATGTACTTGCCATCTACGGAGTACTCAATTACAGAACCAGCAGAAATGTTGCGGCTGGAAACGTCCTCTACCAGAGTTACGTTCTCAGAACCGGTCCATACATCGTATGCAGCCTTCTTCTCGCCGTCAACGTCGGTCTGGTAAGAATCAGAGGTCAGGTAAGCATACAGCTTGTCGTTGGATGCACCCGGGACCTTGGAACCAGCGCCGGCGTTAACCAGAGTAGCAAACTTAACATAAGCGATACCGTTGGAATCCTTAGTCAGCATCTGAGTGCCAGAAGTGAATGCCGGAGTAGCAACGTCGCTCCAGTTCTTAACCTGCTTGCCCGTCAGAGTCTTAGTTTCGCCCTGAACCTGTACGAATACAACTGCATCGTCAGCAATAGCATACTTAGCAATTTTCTGCTTGAAGTACAAGCTATTATTGGTGTTCTTGCTGTCGGTGTCCGCAACCAGAGAGGTCTGCCAATCCAGACCAACCTTGTTAGAGGTACCTACTGCCTTTACGTCGTAGGTGCCGTCAGACAGCTTGGAGTAGGTGTACATAGCAGAAGCGGTCAGAGCAGTCTTAGCTGCATGATCATCATCGCCATCATCCGTAATCTTCTTGCCGTCAATCTTGGAAACCTTTACTTCCTCGTCCTTGCCGTCCTGGAAGAACATACGAACCTTCAGGGTGCCGGTAGACTCGCCCAGAGTCTTATCCAGCTTGTTTACGTCTGCACTCTGATCGATTGCAGAAATGTAAGCAATGTTGGAAGCGGAAGCTGCGGTCTCGTCAGCGTCAACAACTACGTTGCCAACGATTACGAAATCATAAGTGTTGCCGGTGGTAACAGAGATAACATTGCCCTCTGCCTTAGCCAGCTTATACCAGTTGTTGTTGGTCTTAACCTCGTTGGAACGGGTAGAATCAGCCTTAGCGGAAACTACGTCCAGCTTGGAGATCAGATCGTTGTCGGAAGCGCGGTTAGCGTCGTCAACTACGGTTACGAAGTCATCCTTCTTGATGCCGTCGTAAACGTCAGCGTCCTCAAACTTAATGGTAGCGTTTGCTTCGCTAGCGGTCAGGTAGTCCAGAGTTACAGAAGTCTTGGAAACAGCGGTAACCTTAGCAACCTTAGCCGGGGTAACTACAGCAGCGTCAACCTTGCCGTTGCCGTCGTTGTCAATCAGCTTGATGGTGGTAGCTGCGGTGGTCGGGGTGATGGTGCCCTTTGCAGCAGCGGTAGCCAGCTGAGTAAAGGTCTGCGTTGCAGAGGTAGCCTGTGCAGTGTAAACCTTGTTAGTGGTCAGCGGGGTAGTGCCGTCAACCTTATAGGAAGTACCATTCAGCTTGATCTTGTCGGAGCCGTCCAGCTCGAAATCGCCCAGCAGGCCGGTAGCGATTACCTTGGAATCCTCATCAGCGTATACACCGTAAACGGTATCGTCGTTGGTGTTTACCTTGCGCAGAACCTTGACATTCTGACCGAGCAGCTCGGAAACGTCAACCGGAACCTTGTTGTAGGTGGTGTTAGCACCAGAAGTCTGCTTGGAAGTGGTGATGGTGTAGTAATCCTTGCCATCAACCAGGCTGCAGGAAAGCAGCATATTAGCGGATTCCTTAACAAGATCCATGTACTTCTCGCCAACGGTGTCGTTCTTGCCGTTACCGGTGAAGCTCAGGTTGGTGTACTCGCCATCACGCAGAACAACAGTGTTAGCGAAGATGGTGTTGTAGATCAGCTGTGCAGCGTACTGACGCGGGCAAGCTGCGGTAAAGGAAGTGTTAACGTCCTTCAGCAGACCGTTCTCGTCAGCCAGTGCGTTGGTCTTGGATGCCCAAGACGGACCAGTCAGACCAGCCTTCTCAGCGTTGTAGCCGAGGGTTACCAGCAGCATCTTTGCAGCTTCCTGTGCGGTTACAGAAGCATTCGGAGCAAAGATGGTGGAAGACTTACCAGCGATAATGCCCAGGGACTGGCAGTACTTGATGTAGCCAGCAGCCCAGTGGCCGTTGATATCGGTGAAGGAAGTCTTGTCGTTGTTGTAAGCCGAAGCATCGGACTTACCGGTACGCAGAACGTAGATCATCTTCGCCATCTGCGCACGAGTTACAGTGCCGTTCGGCTGGAAAGAGCCGTCTTCGAAACCGTCAACGACGCCCAGCGCAACCAGCATGTCCACAGCATCAGTAGCCTTAATGTCGGCCTGATCCGTGAACGCTGCACCAGCAAACATGGTGAATGCGCAAGCAAACGCCAGTACCAGTGCAAGAACCTTTTTGAGATTCGCGCAAAAATCTCAAAACTATGGTATAACTCGTGAATTTGGAATATATTCGTGGATTTGTTGAACTATTTTAGGCTTTATATATTCCCTCCCGAGTACCATTATATGGATACCGCGAGTGTGTGAAAAAAACTCTGTAAATAAGATTCTTCTATGATAATTAAGGGCGATGAGCTTATGGATTAGGCTTGTTGCTCTTGTCTTATATATAATAGCTACATGCAGACATGTCAAGAACAGGCGGTTTCCTGCCTGTCTTCTTGACCGGTCTTCCAATTATTCAGGTAAACGTCCTGTTACAATATATTTGCCTCGGAAAAGTGGCAGCCAGCTACGAGCCGAGACATCTCGTTGCTTAAGCTGTTAGAATAGGAAGGTAATGGTCTGACCCTTTCTTCCAAGGGCTTCGTGCCCGTTGTTAAGTCAGCCATCCTCCTGTTCGCAGCGTTCGATTTGTGCAGGTAGAACCGCGTGTTCGTGTCACCAAACAGATAGAATCGGCAACAGGTAAAGATGGCTCTGTCCATTGCAAATTTTTTCAGGAGTGATGAACATGAACGCAGCAGGCATTGACGTTTCCAGCAGCAAGAGTACCGTGGCCGTACTTTGTCCTTTTGGCGAGGTGGTAAAACTGCCATTCGATGTGCGCCACAGCGCCGAGGAACTGGCCTCTCTGGCAGAACAGCTTAAATCCATTGAGGGCGAAACACGAGTAGTTATGGAGCACACCGGACGTTACTATGAGAGCATCGCCAAGGTTCTCCATGAAGCCGGACTTTACGTTTCGGCAGTCAATCCTTTGCTCATCAAGGAGTACGGCAACAACTCTCTCCGCAAGGTCAAGACAGACAAGGTGGATGCGATGAAGATCGCCAAATACGCTCTTGACAATTGGAGTGAATTGCGTGATTATACTCCTATGGATACGATTCGATACGATTTGAAAACTATGAACCGTCAGTTTCAGCTGGCAATCAAGCAGAAAACCGCTACCGCAAACAACCTTATCGCACTTCAGGAACAGTCTTTTCCCGGTATCCGCAAGCTGTTTGACAGTCCTGTACGCAGTGACGGCACCCAGAAGTGGGTGGATTTTACACATGATTTCTGGCATACCGATTGCGTTCGCAGCGGCAGTCTGAACGCTTTTACCGAGCGTTACCGCAAGTGGTGCAAGCGAAACCGTTACCAGTTCAGCACAGAGAAAGCTGCCGAGGTATACGCTCTGGCAAAGTCCGCCGTTGTGCTGGTGCAGAAAACATCTGTCACGAAAACGCTCGTTCAAGAAGCTGCAAACCAGTTCACAGCAATCTCTCGCAGTGCTGAAACGTATCGCAGCGAGATGAACAAGCTGGCATCTCAGCTGCCCGAATACTCTATCGTCATGGAAATGTACGGTGTGGGTGAATCCCTCGGGGCTCAGCTCATGGCGGAGATCGGGGATGTGCGCCGCTTTGAGCGCAAACAGTCGCTGGTTGCCTTTGCAGGCATTGACCCTGCGCCGAGCGAATGGCTCTATCCCGAATTCTGTGTAAACTCCGCATTGGATGTAAAACAGAGTAAAATATTCACAAGGCGGCATTGTAATTCGAGACCGCCTTTGTAACAAGATAACGCCGATTATGGCGAAAGCATGTAGTTGCGCCAATCGCTCAGTCTGGCATCCGATCCTCAAAATAGACTGCCTGCTGAGCATGGATCATACTCCAGTCCTGACGGCGGCCGGTCCACTTTTGGGTAATATCCATCATTGCCAGATACAGCATTTTGAACAGACTCTCATCAGTCGGAAACACGGATTTCGCTTTTGTTACCTTGCGAAGCTGGCGGTTAAAACCTTCAATTGCATTGGTCGTATAAATCAGTCTGCGAAGCTCCTGCGGAAATTTGAAATAAGTGCTGAGATTTGCCCAGTTTGCCCACCAGGACTGCGAAATAGTGGGATATTTCTTATCCCAGTGCTCCGAAAAGGTATTCAGCGCCATCAATGCCGCATCCTCATCAACCGCAGCGTAAACCGCCTTCAGATCAGCCATAAGCGCTTTCAAATCCTTGTAAGATACATATTTGCTAGAATTTCTAATCTGATGAATAATACAGTTTTGAATCTCAGTCTTAGGAAAAACTGCCTCAATTGCCGTAGAAAAGCCACACAGATTGTCCGTACAGGCGATAAAAATATCTTCAATCCCACGGTTGCGCAGACTGTTCAGTACAGTTGCCCAGTATTTTGCGCTCTCGTTTTCACCAACCCACATGCCGAGAACATCTTTGTGCCCGTCCAGATCAATGCCAATCGCGATATAGACAGCCTTCTTCACGATGTGTCCCTCGCTGCGCACATGATAGTGGATCGCATCCAGAAATACTACCGCGTAGACCGCCTCCAGCGGCCGCTGCTGCCATTCCTTTGCGACAGGCAGAATCTTATCCGTAATGCGGCTTACCGTCGTATCAGAGACATCTACGCCGTAAATATTCTGGATATGTGCTTCGATATCGCCGGTTGTCATGCCCTTGGCATACATCGACAGAATCTTCTCCTCGATATCCTGACTGATACTGGTTTGATTCTTTTTCAGCAGCTGCGGCTCAAATTCACCCTTGCGATCCCGCGGAACTGCTACTTCTACATCGCCGAAACTGGTGCGAAGTGTCTTACTGCTGTGGCCATTGCGGCTGTTTTCGGTATTTTTGTTGCAATAATCGTACCTGCTGTACCCCAATTCATCATCCAGTTCAGTTTCCAGACCGTCTTCCATGAATTCGGCAATTGTTTCTTTGAACGGATTTTGGATGTCATCCATGCTGGTGATGTTGCTCATATCCAGCAGCTCTCGGATTTTTGATCTTCGTGCATTCTCTTCCGGTGTTCGTTTCTTTACTGGCATTTTGCTTTCCTCCACGGTTATATCTCTATTTTACACCTTCGCAGAGGTTTACACAAAATTTGGGATGGCGTCTGAAAAGCGCATGGAATTTCACCTAAAATGACTTAAGTTACACTTGGAAATTTCTTTTCTGCATAAATCGCAGCGATTCTGCCACCTCACCGGAGCACCTTGCCACTAAAAACTCAGCCAACGCAAGCACTGGCTGAGCATATATCAATTTCCCCAATACTTGGTCGCGCCCCACATTCGTGCGATGTTTTTCACAACATACAAAACGCAATAATAGTCCGTGAATTTCAGTCTTCGCCGCTATCTTTCTGCTCAGAGGTCCTCTAACTACATTCATACAAGCCTAAAGGCGCAGCTTTTGAGATATCTGCTCAAAAGCTGCGCCTTCCCCATTATTTAACTTTCGCACATACCGCTCTTATAATCTGACCACGCTTCATGCCCTCAATGCCTTTTGCACCGCGTCCCTTCTCTCTCAGCACACTAACGTCACGACACTGCGCATATCCGGAGTCTGACAGCAGTAACACTGCCTGATCTGTATACAACACCTCCGCCAAGCGATCCGAACCTTCCACATACACCAGGCAAACGCCTTCTCCGACATGTCCTTGCGCTCTGAGCTGCGCCTTTTCTTCACTGTCCGCACGCAGCACAAGCAGCTTCCTCTGTTGAGAAACAGCTGTTAAACTACGCTTTGGCTGATAAACCAAACAGCAGCATAATCTATCGTCTGTACCTGTTTTCATACGCATACCTTTGGTCAGTCCACCGCCAATGTCTACGCGCTTGTACAAATCCGAAACATGCGTACGTAGTGCCTGTCCCTTTTCGCTAATCAGCAGAATATCATCAGTAGCCTTACAGAAGCAAGCTGCTGCCAGAGGTGCCCCGCCTATACGTACGACCTGCCGCTGGCCCTGCCATGCACACAGTTTGTCTGCTGGTAAGCGTACTATATCGCCATTTTTCGCTCCACAAATCAGCGAATCTGCATCCTTTTCACATGGAATCATGATACCGCCCGCTGCCAACGCTCTGCGACATTCTTCCCACGCATCTGCCTGTAAAAATTCTTCTGCACTGACCTCGGCTAGCAAATACCATGCCGTTCCCTCTCTACTAACTACAATTTTATCTGCAGATTGGGAAAACGGCCATATCGTTTCAATTCTGTCTATTGTCTTATCCGCAAAAATCTTCTCATCACGGCGTGCCCTCTTTGTCCCGTTATAAACGAATTCCTTTTTCGGCACTTCTTTTAAGACACCGCCTGGCAAAACTGCAATCAATGTATCTTCGCAAACCGCCATCTTCACTTCTTCCGAAGAATCTGCAATCGGATCTCCATCCCCATTGGTGATTTGAGGCTTCCAATTGATCTGCAGATCGTCAATGGTCATCAATTCGCTCAGAGGATCATCACACTGCGCGATCATAACTGGCTTATCCGCCAGCTTTCCAGCTCTTACATTCTCTTCGGCCTCTGTCACAACCTGAGTCACTGCATTCACCATACTAAGCCCGCTCGGTTTTTGATACGGCAATGCGGTTGTCTTTCTTGCATCCTTCTTCATTAACCGGATATCGCCCTCAAGCTGAATCTGCATTGTGTCATATGGTTCCAGCGTGTCAATATAAAGATCAAACTCCTCGTCCTCTTGTGCGACCAAACGAGTCGATCCTCCGCATACTGCCGATTGACCCTTTTCAAGCGTAGTCTGCTCCATATCTGTCGCACCGCAAATGTATCGGTATAACGGGCGCTGCATTAAAATATGCAGCAGTTCACGCTGACCGTCTGCATTGGCATAGTCAAATGCTTTTACATTAGGATCTTCGATTTTGTGACCCATCAGCACAGAAATTGCAGCCCGAGAAGCATCAGTCGCAATCAGCTCCGTTGCAGCTTGATGCCGTAAAATGTAGGCTACTACTGTATTCTCGTACTCCACCCCTGCCTCTTTATCAATGGCCATCATTGCCTCGGCTTCAAAGAAAAAACCTTCTTCGACACCCACATCAATGCAAATATCCTTAAAAACGCGGTTCATTTCCTTTGCTGTACACCGTGTCAGCAGATTCGTACCTTGGCAAGCAAGCGGCATTTTGTCTATATCCAAGTCCGTATAGCCGTTTTCCTCCATGTACTCCTGCACCATACGCTTACGCTCTTCCAGCAGATCATAAAACTGCGGCAAAAGCGGCAAAAGTCTGTAACCGCTTGCGGTTTTACTGCCAGCTTTAACGGTTCTTGAGCTTTGCTCTTCTACTTCCCGTCGCTCTATGGAGTACAAATCATCTGCCATCTTACGGACATTTCCAAAGGACAAACCCGCAGCTTCTGATGTACGGCAGCCCAGCAAAAGCATGACCAGCAAAGCAATGCACTCTCCCTGCGTCGATGCCCGCTTGATCAACTCGTTATAAATTTTAATTTCTGCTTCAATCGTCAGCGATTTGGGCCGCCACTTGCAAAGTTCAGCTGCTTCGCGTACTGCCAACAACTGCTCCACAGTCAGCTGATTCAGGTCTGCCGGAATCACAAACGGCGCCAAGTCTCTGAACCGCATCGAGGAAAGTCCCGCTCGACATGCCTGCTCCACAAAGCTCACGAAAATACTCCGCGCTCTTTGATCCTGTGCATCACTGCCTTCAAAAATGTCAATTTTAGACGACCAAATCTGCTCCGCCGTTTCTTCTGTCAGCGAAGCATACTCAATGTTATTATAAATCTCAGCAATGTAATGGTAGAAAACACTATCATATGCCCTGCATGTGCTGTCAGCCCATTTGCGCGCATTCTGTATAGCCAAAATTACCCGCTCGTAAGCACCCCAAACGGTTAGTTTGCCATTTTTCGTTTTTTCGTTATATATTTTGCCCTTGCGTCTGCTGCGGCATGGCTTAGTTCGCTTTGTATTATAACTACCGGTTTCTTTTCGCTGAGTTGTGAAAAATGCCATTTATTTCACTCCCTATTCCGCTGCTTTATATTTATATAATAACATTTTAGCAAATAAATGTCATTATTGGTTAACTCAAATTTCATTATGCAACATAAGGACCTATTGCAAGATACAATAGGTCCTTATCTACAGGCATTAAAAAAGAGCCTTTCGGCTCACACATTACCATTTTTCAATTTTAATGCCATGTTCAGTTTGAATTTTGACACTTGCCCCACGTTTCACCCGCAGATGCAGGTGCATGGCCACTTTCCATCTATCCCCCTTTCCCGCTAACAAATTATGGAATCTTGTAAGCTGTGCACATAGCGTTATCAGCGCAACCCTAGAATTGTAGTCCGCATACCACTCTTCGTACGTCTGACCTGCCTTACACCCCAATATCTTCTGTACTTGACCATCTGGCATACCGCATACAGCCCGGCAGTAATACTCAAAACTTGTACGAATTACGTCAGTTCGTGATATTTTCGCATATTCCGGTACTACTTTTTGCAGCAGCTCTTTTTCAAAAGCGCGCAGTTTCAACACATCCCATCGACGTCGATTTTCGTCTACAATCAGCGGAGCATCCACCTTTGCACCCGCTTCCAACCGCGACTTCAAAAGCACACTTAGTGCTGCTTGTGCTAAAGGGGTACACGGTATGCGCCGCAGCTTTCCGCTTTCACGCTCATATGGCTTCCACTCCGCAACTTTACCTCGCTTTTGTACGGATTTTGCACCAATTTCGATATATATCACATCTTTATATCGCATCAAATCGCCAATATTTAGTCCACACAGCTCTCCTGTCTTTACACCCGTGGTCAGATGAAGCAGCACGGCTGCATACCGTATATCTGTCTTCATCCCCTCTATACATAAGTCAGTTAGCAGTCGCATCTCCTCAAAGGTAAGGATGCGCTGACGCATATTTCGATCCGCTTTTTCTACCTCGCTGCGCACCGTTACAAGCAACTTTTTTACCATATTTTCTTTTAAAAGTCTTTGTTCAACGGCTTCATCATACAGCCGATTCAGAGCACGCTTTAGTATGTCACCTTTCTCTTGGTTCGCGGCCACGGCTTTTACTGCGCGGAAAGTTACAGCTTCCATCTTTTCCTGTAGCTCAGGCAATGGCGGAAGCATTTTTACTGCCTGCCGCACCAACTCTCGATGCGCTTCATCACTCTTTCCGTATACGCGCTCCATGCTTTCTTCCGGCAGCACCAGAAGCAACAGCGTCGGTGTCGCTTTCTGCAGTCGACCAGCTCGTAACCACTCAAGCACCTGTCCACGATTCTTCCATATAATGTTTTCTGCAGCTTTTATGACAGCCTCAGCCTTCATACTCTTTGCCGTAACCAGTTTACTTACGCCTTCCCCATGCAGTATACTCCCATCTGGCTGCCTCATACTGATATAGCATCTAGCCTGCCCTTTAGTCGTCATCCCCATTTCTGTCACACGGAAAGGTACTCCATGCACCTTCACATTAGGCGAATTTTTGCATTTTCTCCCCACTATTCTCACTCTTTTCGTGTATATACTCTCGAAAAATGGTATAAAAAATGACCAATAAGAAATTTACTTATTGGTCTTTCTCTTAACTTTTTTGATATACAAAAAGCTCCACTATCGCATCTTTTTGCGACAGCAGAGCCACTTTACCCACTTTTCGATAGTACTATTATACACCCGAAAGATTCTCTTGACAATCACCGTTTGATTCCAAGTTGTTCTACCTTTGTTCCACTTTGTTCTACTCCTGTTCTGCCTTTGCATATATCCAAAAACGAGCCTGAAAAACGATTAACTCCGAACCGCTTTGCAGCAAAACAATCCCGGAGCACAGACTCAACAAGCTGTGCTCCGGGAGTACGGCGTACCATTTCGTAAATTGTTCATATCATATCTTCCCGTGTTGTTTCTTCGCAAATTGTGCTGCCTGGAGGCAGGTCAATTTGCACAAAATCCCCTGAAATATGCTGCCTTACAACGGCTTTTCAAATGTCGTATTAGCAAGGTATTAGCAGGAACCCCTTGTGACAGAGGGCTTCCAGGGGCCATTTCAAAATGCTATTAGCACAGATGGAGGATAATCTTATGAGCACCAACACACCTAACGAAAAAGGAACGCCCCAAAGCAGAACATACACCGTGAATGACATCGCAGCCATTCTCGGTATCGGTCGCGCTACGGCCTATAGGCTCGCCAACTCCGGAGCGTTCAAGACGATCCGCATCGGTAACATGATCCGCATCTCCAGAAAGTCCTTTGAGGATTGGCTGAAGATGGAGGAAATCGAGTAAGAATAGCACTAGCACTAAAGAGGACCATGGTAGTTAAACCTATGGCCCTCTTTGCCTTTAAGGTGGGAGTTGTCCAAATCATAAATTGCAAGAATTTTATTTTCCAGCAAACTCGACTATAGCTAATCAAGAAAAATACAATTTATGCGTATTGGGAGCAGGAAGCTTTGTACGAACTCCGTCAAATGAATACTGTCCTAAATGCTGCCCATTTTTATCGAACACTTCAAATCCACCACTTTCAAAATCAAGCGACAAGTATGTTGGTGTTCTTGCGAATTTGCTATATATCGTTCTCAAACTCTTTTGCTTTTTTGAATTGAGCATACTCAAATGATTATTTTTACTGTATCCGTTACGAAAAGCTACCTCATCTCCAATTTTAGAGATGAGGGCTTTTCTGTCTTCAATATGCCGCCTTTTTAAAAAGTCGACATTCAGTAAGGAACAATAATGCTTATTAGGAAACAACTCATCAGAGGCTTGATTTATCATGATCGAGGCTATTTGACCACTACAATCTATCTCAGGATTAGAAATGGGGGTCACTCAAAGGTAATATACAAGAAGTATTTCCTAATAAGTCATTAACTTGATATATACTCGAATTACAAATGCGGTATTTTTTGCTCTGAGATACATCAAACAGCACATAATTTGTTCCGCTTGGATTCAATGAACTACGAAAACACAATCCATCAAAAATTGTCTGGTCGTTAGAGTCTTTTAAGTGTTTTATGTATTCGCTGATGTATTGTGTAGCTAAATAGTACGATTTTCCTCCATAGTTAGGTTGACCAAAATATCTGGATATTTCATCATAATCTACCCAATCAAAAGGATCCGACTTATCAGCTTCTAAAGAAGATGGTTTTATAAAGCTGTAAATTGTTACGTCCTCAAGTAATTCGACCTGAGCAACGCTAACAAATTGAGTTGGAATTGAACGAACTTCTAATACGGCTGTTTGAATATCATTTGCCGCATAGAGATAACTGATACCATCAGGGTTTATTCTCCCAGGGGACGCGGTTCCTTTAGGTGGAGCATCAGATCCTTTTTCGTCGTATCCCCAAAAAGATATTTTGGAGTACTTTTCTAAGAGTTGTTCGTGTCTTTCCTGCCAAGGGGGTAAAGCCTCCGGATGATTTTTAACATATAGGCAGAATTTTATCCATTCTTCGTCGCCACCGTTTACATCAAATGTAGGAACGACTGCCTGAGCTAAAGAAAACCACTCAGTAGTTATCTTTGAAAACAGCAAATTTTCATCTTCCTTGCTAATCAACCGGCAACGATATAATGTGCTTCCTTTTTTTAAAGTACATAAAGATACCTTGGATAGATTTTTAATTGCATCGCACAATTTGCTCTCCGGAAAAAATCTATTTGAAAGACGCAAATCAGATTCCAATTTATTAAGTAGTTTCCGTGTGTTTGTCTGTTCTTGAAGATATAGATAAAACAAAGCCATCATGTATTCATCATCAAGAATGTTTTTATCTGCGTCCATACAAGTACTCCCTTCGCCAGTCTATTTTAATTTTAGACAAAATGCAAAGAACAATCAAGGAGGTAACAGTTTGAAACTTGTGATCTGTGAAAAAACGAGTGTAGCAAAGAGTATCGCGTCGGCCCTGGGTGTCACATCCAGGGCCGATGGCTATTTTGAGGGCGGCGGCTGGCTCATTTCCTGGTGCATCGGGCATCTGGTAGAGCTGGCGGACGTGGCCGCCTACGATGACCGCTACAAGAAATGGCGGTATGAGGACCTTCCCATCCTGCCCGACCCCTTCCGCTATGTGGTGTCCGAGGAAAAGGCCGCCCAGTTCTACATTCTCCGTTCTCTGATCGAGCGCCCCGATGTGACGGAGCTGATCAACGCCTGCGACGCGGGACGTGAGGGTGAGCTGATTTTCCGACTGGTCTATGAGGCCGCCGGATGTTCCAAGCCTTTCTCTCGTCTCTGGATTTCTTCGATGGAGGACGCGGCGATCCGGGAGGGCTTTTCCGACCTGCGCCCCGGCAAGGACTATGACCCGCTGTATCAGTCAGCGCTTTGCCGCCAAAAGGCGGACTGGCTCATCGGCATCAACGCGAGCCGCCTGTTCTCCGTCCTCTACCATCGAACCTTGAATGTAGGGCGGGTGCAGACGCCCACCCTGGCAATGCTGGCTGACCGGGACAGCAAGATCGTTCTGTTCCGCAAGGAGAAATACCATCATGTGCGGCTGGCGTTGGAGGGAGCTGCGGCGGTTTCTGAAAAAAATTCCGGCTATGGAGGATGCCCAGGCCATCCGGGACGCCTGCGACGGACAGCAAGCCGTGTGTGTATCCCTGGTGCGGGAGAAAAAGACGGAGAAGCCGTCCAAGCTGTACGACCTGACCACCTTGCAGCGGGAGGCAAACCGGGTATTCGGCTACACGGCCAAGCAAACCCTGGACTACGCCCAGTCGCTCTATGAAAAGAAGCTGCTGACCTATCCCCGCACGGACAGCCGGTATCTGACGGGCGACATGACGGAAACCGCCTCCGTGGTCCTGCATCTGGCGGCGCGGGTGCCGCCCTTCGACGCCTGCCCGGAGTTTTTTCCCGATGTTCTGGCGCTGGTGAATGACAAGGAGGTATCTGACCACCACGCCCTGATTCCCACCCTGGAGCTAGAAAAGGCGGATGTTCCTGCGTTACCTGTGGGCGAGCGCAATATTCTTCTGCTGGCCTGCTGCAAGCTGCTGTGTGCGGCGGCGGAGCCTTTCGTGTATGAGGCGGTCACAGCCGCCTTTGATTGCAGCGGCCACACTTTCACGGCAAAAGGAAAGCAGGTGCTTTCCCAGGGCTAGCGTGCCATCCAGGAGGTGTTCCGTTCCTCCCTGAAGGAGAAGCCGGAGGATGAAGATGCCGAGGGTGTTCTTCCCGCCTTGACCGAGAGGCAGGTCTTTGAGCCGGTCGCCGCCTCCGTCACTGAGCACTTCACTTCGCCCCCCAAGCCCTACACCGAAGCTATATGCTGTGAAAGGGGGATAAGAAATCGCCCATAGAAAGGAGAGTTTTTCAATGAAAGCAAAGAAAACGGACAACGGCAAGATAACCGCACTATACGAGCGTCTTTCCCGCGACGACGACCTCACAGGCGACAGTAACAGTATAATCAATCAAAAGAAGCTGCTTGAAGATTATGCAAAGGAGCATGGATTTACGAATTGTGTCCACTTTACTGATGACGGCTGGTCTGGCGCAAACTTTGACCGCCCTAATTGGAAACGCATGATTGCAGCCATAGAAGCCGGAGAGGTTTCCCATGTGCTGGTAAAGGATTTGAGCCGCGTTGGTAGAGATTATCTGCAAGTGGGTTTTTATACCGAAGTTATGTTTAGAGAGCATGGCGTTCGCTTCGTTGCCATTGCAAACGGCGTTGACAGCGACAAGCGCGAAAGCAGCGAGTTTGCACCCTTTTTGAACATTATGAATGAGTGGTATGTTCGGGACTCAAGCCGCAAAATCAAAAGCGTTCTCCGGGCAAAGGGAATGTCTGGCATACACACTAATTCCATTGGTATTTATGGGTACAAGAAAGACCCTAACGACAAAAACCATTGGATTGTTGATGATGAAGCCGCTGAGGTTGTTCGCCGGATTTACCGCATGGCGATAGAGGGAAAAGGCCCGTATGAAATCGCTCGTATTCTTGCTTCGGAAAAAGTTGAAAGACCGTCCTACTACCTTGCACAGCGCGGTTTAGGCAAACATAAAACCAATTACAACCCCGACGAGCCATACACATGGCGCGGCGGCACAGTTGCAGATATTCTATCCAAGCCGGAATATATCGGGCATACGGTAAACTTTCGGACTTATAAGGAGAGCTACAAGGACAAACACTCCAAAATGACACCAAAAGAGGATTTAGTCATTTTTGAGAATACGCAGGAAGCAATTATTGACAAGGAAACATGGGAGCGCGTTCAGACCTTGCGAAAGACAATCCGTAGGACAGATACCATAGGCACAGCAAATCCCTTAACAGGCTTGATGTTCTGTGCTGATTGCGGGGCAAAGATGTATAACCACAGGGGCAAGGCTGGCAATGCGCGGGATTGGGCAGGGCGACCAACTGGAAAGAAACGTCCAGACCGCGACGAATACAACTGTTCCCGTTATGATTTAGGCAATCAACACTTTGATGATTATTGCACCACACACCTTATCCGTACTGCCGTTGTTAATGAATTACTGCTTGAAGCGATAAAGGAAGTTTGCGACTATGCACAGAACAACGAAGCCGAGTTTATGGCGCAAGTCTGTTCCGCTTCCGAGGACAGACAGGCAAAAGCGGCTAAAGCTATCCGACAGAGGAAACAGCGCAGCGAAAAGCGCACCGACGAATTGAGCCGCTTAATTCGCAAGCTCTATGAGGACAATGTAAATGGGCGGCTTTCAGACAAGCTCTTTGAACAAATGTTGCATGATTTTGAAGCCGAGTTAGAGGGCTTGACCGATAGTATCACACAAGACCAGCAGGAGCTTGACCGCATAAGCAGGGAAACCGTCAATGCCGAGAAGTTTCTTGCCCTTGTCAAAAAATATACGGATTTTTCCGAACTCACCCCCGCAATGATAAATGAGTTTGTTGAAAAAATTCTTGTTCATCAAGCCGAGGGCAAAGGCGCAAGCCGTACACAGGAAGTCGAGATTTTCTTTAACTTTATCGGCAAGGTAGAAATCCCGCGCAAAGAAATTGAACTAACAGAGGAAGAAAAGGCAGCATTAGCGGAACAGGAACGACGCAGGGCGAAGAAAGCCGAGTATAACCGCCGCTATATGGAGAAGAAGCGCAGACAATGGAAAGAGCAACAGGAACGGGAGAAAGAACAGCAGGAAGCTCTTGAATTACCCGCTGCTTCCACCGAGAAAGGAGAACGCATAGCATGAGAATACTCATTGACAATGGCAACACCCCCGCCGCCCCGCGCCCGTATATCGGGCATTACGGGCGGTTGCGGAAAGCCTACCTTGAACAGTACCGCCCCGACCTCTACACCGCCCTTGTCGCAAATGAGAAGCTGCATGAGCATTGCGCCGAGATTGACGAAGCCGCCCGGAGCCGGATTGACCTTATCATGCCGCAGCTTGCAAAGAGCGCAGGAGCTACCGAAGCACTCAAAGCTACCGACCCCATGAAATGGGTGGGACTGATGAACGCTTGCAGGGCGCAAGCGGAGGAAATCGCCAAGTTTGAGCTAATCTATGTTTGACGGTCAAGAGCCGGAAAAAACAGAAATCCTGCGATAACAGCCGCCCCGACGATACACTCCCTGTCCGGGCGGTTTCTATTTGAAAATCCTCATTTTCCCCAAGTCAAGAGCCGGGAAAAACACCCGAAAAATGCCCCTATTGCGTAACAGGGGAGCAGAAAGGAGAGTTTATGAGAACAGGGCTTACGAAGCAGGAAAAGACCACCGATATTTGGTTTGACGAGAAAAACCCGCTAATCCATATCCGCACCCACAACACCGACTTAAAGAAGCGGCTTGCCGCCTACGCCGGACAGTACCCCGACCAGTGCCGCCAGACCGACACAGACCCGGACACGGGCTGCATGGAGTTTGATATTGCAAAGGGGCGTTTCTCTTTCCGTCTGACCGCCCCATACAGCGAGGAACGGAGGAACGCCGCCAGCAAAGCGGCAAAGAAACATTCCGGCAACTTGACACACCCTATTCAAAAAGATGTGCTATAATTTTTTTGAAAAAGTTTCGGATTAGATGTAGTATTTGCCGCTGAAACCGTAGTACATAGGTGAAGCCCGAAAGGAGGCGGTGAGATGATAGACGACGAAAAAATCATAGAAATGTTTTTTGGACGTTCAGAACAAGGCATACGAGAGCTGGATATAAAATACGGAAAGGTCTGCCACAATCTTTCCTACCATATCGTAGGCAGCAGACAAGACGCGGAGGAATGTATAAACGACGCTTATTTAGGCGCATGGAACGCCATTCCCCCGGCACGACCTAACCCGCTGCTATCTTATCTTGTGAAAATCGTTCGGAACATTTCACTCAAAATCTATTGGAGAAAGGAAGCAGCCAAACGGAGCAGCCATTACACGATTGCTTTGGAAGAAATTGAAGCCTGTATAGCAGCCCCGAATACAGTAGAAGCAGAAATCGAAGCCAAAGAGTTAGCCCGTATCATTGAAGCATTTTTAGACACGCTGACTACCGAAAACCGCGTTATTTTCATGCGCCGCTATTGGTTTTCCGACAGCTATAAGGACATAGCCGAGTTTATGGGGCTTTCAGAAAAAAACATTTCTGTCCGGCTGACCCGTATCCGCGAGAAGATGAAGCAATATTTGATTGAAAGAGAGGTATTCGTATGAATGCAAAGAAGTTTTCCGACGCTATGAGCGAGCTTGACACAAAATATGTCGATGAAGCTCTCAACTACAAGAAGAAAGCCAAAAAGCCCATTTGGGTAAAGTGGGGGGCTATTGCAGCTTGCTTGTGCTTGATGATACCATTGACCGCATTTGCCGTTGATATAATTCAATATAATGCAGCGGTTGATTATCTCAATTCTCTCGGCATTGCTGTTGAAGATTTGAGCGACTATTCTCATAAAGAAATAAAAGAAGCTGCAAAAACGATTGACGCAGGAGAAAGTAACCCGTTGACTGAAGAAATCCTTAGTCTAATACCAGAAAACAAAAAACCGCTCGATACACCGACGCAGGTAACATCTGAGCAAATTAAAGAACTAACACCGACCATGACAAGAGAAGATGTTCTTTCTCTTTTAGGTGACACACAAGATGTTGGCTCAGGCATTTATATATATCTTTACGAAGTAGACCAACAATACCTGCTGCGTATTCCTTTTGCAAGCGATGAAGCACAATTAGGTGTAACAGGAGAAGATTTGCTAAAGGCATTGGTTCCCATTTCTGGAGATATTGCTCCTATGGTCTATGTAAATGATACGCTTTATCAAATCGTTGACTCTCAACCCAACTTCGCAGATGAAAAAAGTTCTTTCAATTTGTTAGGAAAAATCGAAAACACAGTTAGTTCTTCGGAAGAACCAAAAGAAAATTTCCAAGCAAATGATGATATTGTAGGGGCTGCGGTTTATCAGTACGGCGATAACATTGTCGTTGAGTTTGAGGGAAAATACTGGTTATATGAACACTATCATAACACAGACTGATATGCCCCACGCCCAAACAAGCCATACTTCTGATGAAAAAGTATCCGAACAAAACCTTCTTGCAAAGTAAATAAGTTTTCTATTTTACAAGGGCAGCCGAGAAAATCGACTGTCCTTTTTCTATGCTTATGAGCAGAAAGGAGCGCCCAACCATGACAAAGCCAAGAGAGAAAACCCGCGAGGAGTTGCAAGCCGAGATTGAGGACGGAAAGAAGAAAATCCGGCAGTTTGAGAACCGAGAAAAGATGTTGCGTCAGAAGCTATCCAAAGAGGAACGCAGGACACGCAGCCACCGCCTTATCGTCCGGGGCGCAGTCTTTGAAAGCATTGTGCCGGAAGCAAAGAACATGACCGACGAGGAAGCCACAGCACTTCTTAAACTTGCATTGACGAGTGAGCCGGTACGGGAATATCTGAAAAAACGAGCCGAGAACGGGAACGCTGAACAAATCCCTTAGACACTAAGGGCGCACTTATACACCTTAACGGGCGTGTGCGCTCTGCCGAGGGCTTTATCTTAAACACAGGGATTTTACCCCGCGCTACGATTGGCGGCTTTGCCGCAGACAGGGGACGCTACACTTCCCCTGCGACAGCTTACGCTGTCTACCCTTTTGTGTACTTGCGGAAACCGAACACCTTGCTACGCAAGCTATTCATTTTCCACAAGTTTTATATCCGCTATACTGGAGGTGATACCCATAGCTATTTACCATTGTAACATCAGCATAGTCAGCCGGGGCAAAGGCAAATCAGCAGTTGCCGCAGCCGCCTACCGAAGCGGCGAAAAGCTGACAAACGAATGGGACGGAATGACCCATGACTACACCCGCAAAGGCGGTGTTGTCCATACAGAGATCATGCTGCCGCCCCACGCGCCACCCTCATTCTCTGACCGTTCAACCTTGTGGAACAGCGTGGAGCTTTACGAGAAAGCCGGGAACGCCCAGCTTGCGCGTGAGATTGACGCAGCGCTCCCCATAGAATTATCCAGAGAGGAACAGATCCGGCTTGTCCGGGAATACTGTTCCTCTCAATTTGTTTCCAGAGGAATGTGCGTTGATTATGCCATTCACGACACCGACAAAGGCAATCCCCATTGTCATATCATGCTGACCATGCGACCACTTGACGAGCGCGGCGCATGGGCGGCGAAGTCCCCAAAGGAATATGACCTTGACGAAAACGGCGAGCGTATCCGCTTGCCAAGCGGCAGATACAAGACGCACAAAATTGACCTTACAGGCTGGAACGACAAGGACAACACCCTCTTGTGGCGCAAGGCATGGGCTGACTATACCAACGACTTTTTGGAGAGGAACGGAAGCCCGGAGCGTATCGACCACCGCAGCAACGCCGAGCGCGGCATTGACGAGATACCCACCGTCCACATGGGCGTGGCGGCTTGCCAGATGGAGAAGAAAGGTATCGCCACCGAGAAAGGCGAACTGAACCGCAGTATTCAAAAGGCAAACCGCCTTATCCGGGAAATCCGGGCGCAGATTGGGAAGCTCAAAGAGTGGATTGCCGACCTGTTCAAAGCGCGGGAAACCGCCCCGAAGCAGCCGCCGCAATCTCCCAACCTTGCAAATCTGCTGATGAAGTATTTGAGCGTTCAGAGAGAAAAGAGCCGGAAGTATTCGCAGCGTTGGCAACAACAGCACACAGCCGATGAACTGAAAACCATAGCGGCGGCGGTCAACTATCTTTCCGAGCATGGCATCTCTAATCTTGACGAGCTGGACGCTTCTCTTTCCTCTGTCAGTGATAAAGCCTATTCAATCCGGGAGGGAATGAAAACCGCCGAGGAACGCATGAAGAAGCTGCAAAAGCTAATTGAATACGGGAAGAACTACACAGAGTACAAGCCCATTCACGATGAACTGAAAAAGCTGCAAAACGGCTGGACAAACAAGCGCGACAAGTACGAGGAAGCCCACCACGCCGAGCTGACCCTATGGAACGCGGCAAGCCGCTATCTCCATGCAAATCTGCCGAAAGGAACAAAGACCTTGCCTATTGCGGAATGGGAACAGGAATATGCTGACCTCAAAACACAGAGGGACAGCGATTATACCAAACTGAAAGATACCCGCACCGAGGTTGCCGAGCTTCAAAAAATCCGCAGGTGCGTGGATATTGCACTCCGCGCCGACCAACCGGAACAGACGCAGAGCCGCACCAAGCGGCAGGAACAGGAGCGATAAAGAAAAGGACGGGCAAGCTGTTTTACTTGTCCGTCCTAAATGTTTTCCGATAAAATGGACGCTATTGATTCCTAATATTAAAACCAACTTGCTCTTTCGTCCCTAAATTCGGGCAGGTCACTATGCTCATAAGGATTATAATTATTCAAATTGCAACCAAACTCTTTCAATGATTTTATTTTATTATCCTTTGTCCATTCAACCAGGGAAATTCCATCAAATTCCTCTATGCTCCCATTGTTCATTTCATTTTTGAAATACCACTCCACAATCGTCTGATTTCCTTTGTGGAAAAATTGTTTGATTTCCCAAGCAACGACTTTGCCACGAGTATTCCATTCCTGAAACCAGTGTTTTACGATTTGACGGTTATTATATTTTGGACTCCAACTTTCAGTATAAATTACATCTTCTGCAAAAATATTATCAATACCTAAATCCTGTTTTGTAAGCCACATTTCAAACCATAAGTGAATAATTCTTTCTCTTTCATTCACAATCCAGCACCTCACTAACTTCCGATTTTTCGGTTTCATTCTACATCAAAACTATGAACAATTCAACCACAGAAAGAGAGGTATCAGCCATGTATTACACCCAAGAACAGATAGACCGCGCCAACCAAGCCGACCTTGTTTCTTTCCTGCAATCACAGGGAGAGCAGCTTACCCGCGCCGGACAGGAATACCGATGGAAACGGCACGACAGCCTGACCGTCCGGGGAAACAAATGGTATCGCCACAGCCAGAGCAAGGGCGGCGCACCCATTGATTTTGTCATGGAGTTTTTCGGCAAGAGCTTCACCGAAGCCGTTGAACTGCTGACAGGCGAAAAAGGAGCCGCCCCGCCGCCGGACAGACCAAGCCCCGCGCCCCTATCCGACTTCCGACTGCCACCCCGCAGCACCGACAACCGCATAGCGAGGAACTACCTCACAGCAGCCCGCCGCATTGATGAAGATGTGACGGGCTTTTTCTTTTCCACCGGGGATATTTACGAGGAAGCCGCCCACCATAACGCCGTATTCGTCGGCAGAGATGAAAGCGGCATACCGCGATACGCCCATCAGCGCGGTACAGCCGGGAGTTTTCGGCTTGATGTGAAAGGCAGCGACAAAGCCTTTAACTTCTGCTACCGTGGCGAGGGCGAAAGGTTGTTTGTCTTTGAAGCCCCGATAGACCTCTTATCTTTCCTCTGCCTGTTCAAAAAGGGCTGGCAGAAGCAGAGCTATTTATCGTTGGGCGGCGTAGGCGAGAAAGCCCTCTTACGCTTCCTCTCTGACCGTCCAGACATTCAGACCGTCTATCTCTGCCTTGATAGCGACCAAGCCGGAAACGACGCTTGCAGCCGCCTTGTGGAGCTTATGCCGGAGGGCTTGACCGTCCACCGCCTTATCCCTCTTTTCAAAGACTGGAATGAGGTACAGACGCGCAGGGGAGAAATCACAGACGGGAAGTATCTCCGCGAAGCGGTCTATGGACTGAAAGAGCCAACCCAGGAAGAAACGGTTGAGATTATCCGCATGAGCGAGGTTGACACACAGACCGTTGAATGGCTATGGGAGCCGTATATTCCCTTTGGGAAAGTAACCATTGTGCAAGGCAATCCCGGCGAGGGAAAGACCACCTTTGCGCTGCGCCTTGCCGCCGCCTGCACCACCGGGCGGGAGCTTCCGAACATGAAGCCCCTGCCGCCGTTCCAAGTAATTTACCAGACCGCCGAGGACGGGCTGGGCGATACCGTCAAGCCCCGCCTGATAGAAGCCGAAGCAGACCTTGACCGCGTTCTTGTGATTGATGAAGCAAAACGGGAGCTTACTTTGTCCGACGAGCGCATAGAGAGAGCTATCCGGCAGACCGGGGCGCGGCTGATTATCCTTGACCCCATACAGGCGTACATGGGCGAAAAGACCGACATGAACCGGGCAAACGAAGTGCGCCCCATGTTCCGCCGCCTTGCCGAAGTTGCCGAGCGTACCGGGTGCGCCGTTATCCTTATCGGACATCTCAACAAAGCTGCCGGAGGGCAGAGCGCATACCGGGGCTTAGGTTCTATCGACTTCCGCGCCGCAGCAAGGAGCGTCCTGCTGATCGGGCGCGTGAAGCGAGAACCGAATGTGCGCGTTATCGTCCATGACAAATCTTCCCTTGCGCCGGAGGGAAAGCCCGTAGCCTTTTGCCTTGACCCGGAAACGGGCTTTTCGTGGATAGGCGAATACGACATCACCGCCGACGAGCTGCTGTCCGGCGCGGGCGGCAACAACGCCACCAAGACCGAGCAAGCCGAAAAGCTGATACTTGACCTGCTTGCAGACGGGAAAGAGCTTGCCAGCGAGGACATAGAGAAAGCCGCCGCAGAGGCCGGGATTTCTGCCCGTACCGTCCGGGCGGCAAAGAAAAACCTTGACGGGCGAATTATCTCAAAGCGTATCGGCGCAGCATGGTATCACGCCCTTAAAAAGTGAAATGGCAAAATCCAAGTGGCAAAACCCAGATACCTTGCCACTTTGCCACTTCGCCACTTCAACCCCAAAACAGCCGCCCCATGTATGACCGCATGGGGCTTTTCTCATGGAAAGGAGAGCCTATGAACAACGACACCAGCAACCGCAGCACCCCCGCAACCGCTTCCCCTCTGACCGTAAAGGAAGCCGCGCCACCTGTAATGATAAAGAAAATCGGAAAGACCACCTACCGCGTCAAAATCCATTTCAGTGAAACGAGCAAAGAAACCATGAGCGACAAAATCAAGCGTCTGATTTTGAATGACAGCGAAAAAAGTTCTTAAACACCCTTGACAAAACGTATCAGAGGATACCCTTCTGTCAGCCATGGAGAACGCGGGCAAGGAAGATATGCCGGACGAGGCAGAGCGCAAGGGTCTGGGCACCCCAGCGACCAGGGCGGCCATCATCGAAAAGCTGGTGTCTGGCGGATTCGTGGAGCGCAAGGGCAAGAACCTGATCCCCACAAAGGCGGGTGTCAACCTGGTCACGGTACTGCCGGAACTGCTGACCTCTCCCAAGCTCACAGCGGATTGGGAGCAGCGGTTAAACGAGGTGGCAAAGGGCCATGCGTCGCCGGAGGACTTCATGGACGGGATCGAGGCAATGGCGGTGGAGTTGGTGCGGAAATACTCCCACATTTCCGAGGATGGGCAAAAGTTGTTCCAGCCGGAGAAGGAAACGGTGGGCCTCTGCCCACGCTGCGGCAAGCCGGTTTATGTGGGCAAGAAGAACTGCGCCTGTTCGGACCGGGCCTGCCAGTTTGTCATGTGGAAGAATAACCGTTTCTGAATCAGCCGCCGCAAGGAAATGCCCCGGAAAATGGCGGCCGATCTTCTGAAAAAGGGCCGTACTTCCGTCAAAGGGATGTGGTCGGAGAAGAAAGGTTCCACCTATGATGCGGTGGTGATCCTGGACGATACCGGCGGCAAGTATGTCAATTATAAAATTGCGCTTAAATAGGTCTTGACAAACAGCTCCTCCAGTTGTATCATATTAATATCAAATTAATAACAATTTGATAAATTTGTAAGGGGGAGTTTTGTCATGTCATCTGATGAGCTCATTAATGCATTCAATCAGGAACCAGCGATTTTACAGGAGGATTTGGTTTCCCTGAAACTTGGCGTAAAAAAAAGAAATGGAGAACGTTTTGCAAAGGCAACGACATCTGATGGACGAACATTTATAAAAACCTTGTCAAAAAGCGGGGTGGAAAAAAGTTCGGTTGTCAAGATTCCCGCTTATGAAACGAAAGATGAACGGGATTCCATCATTTGTGAGTTGTCTGCCGATTTTGTTCAAGACGACATAGCAGATATGCTCGATATTTCACAGGGGACAGTTTCAAACGCACTTAAAAAGAGGAAAAATAAGAAAAAATAAATATAAATTTTGAAGCAGGAAACCTTTCCGGGTTCCCTGCTTTTCTTTTACCCATTTTCAGAAAGGATGATGTCTTTGAGCAAAACCGAGCCCAATTTCATGGAGCATTTGAAACCGCTGCTACCCGCAGGCGGTGACGCAAGCGAGCTGGAGACAGCGACCCAGGCGCTTGCCGGACTTTCCCCCGAGGACCGTAACCTCTTGGCCGCTGTGCAGGAGTCTCCCTTCCGCCTGACCACCCTGGAGCAGTTCCGGGAGTTTCCCGCTAACACGGAGTATTTCATCCTGGAACCCAACATCCGCAAGATGGAGGATGTGGTCTGGCGCTATCTGGCGCAGCATTTGGACGGCCTTCTGCCCCCGGATCTGCTGGACGCTATTGATCTCGTTCCCTTCGGCAATCATGCCATGCAGGAGGAACAGGGCTGCTTTACGAGCCGAGGCTATCTCACTCTCTCCGGCGACGAGTGGGAACATGAGCGCCCCAGAGAGAGGCAGACGGAAAAAAGCCCTCCATCAAAGAACGGCTGGAACAGAGCCGGAAGGAATGTGCCAACCAGAGCAAGGCGCAGCCCCATCGGGAAAAGCCTGCGCCGGAGCGATAAGGAGGTGTCGCTATGCCCCATTATGACTATGACAAAGATTATCCCTTTGCCGCCTTCATCACCAACTTGGGTAAGTACAACGAGGGCGCCCTTGTGGGCGAATGGGTGAAGTTTCCCACCACGGCGGAGGAACTGAAAAAGGTCTTTGAGCGCATCGGGATCGGTGCGAAAGACGACTTCGGGCAGAACTATGAGGAATGGTTCATCATAGACTACGACTGCTATGTGGACGGCCTCTATGACCTGCTGGGCGAGTATGCCAACCTGGATGAACTGAACTACCTGGCCTCCAAACTGGATGATATGAGCCAGGATGAATATAAGCGGTTCCAGGCTGCTATGAAAATCGGCGACCACACGGGCAGCATCCAGGAGCTTATCAATCTGACGGAAAACCTGGACTGTTACAACGTTTATCCCAACATCCACGACCACGACGATCTGGGACGGTATTACATTGAGGAACTGGACGCCATACAGGTGCCGGAGCATCTGCGCAACTACATCGACTATGAAGCCTACGGGCGGGACATCGCCCTGGAGGAAAGCGGCCAGTTCACCGACCTGGGCTATGTACGGGATACCGGGAGAGCATCCCGTGGGAGTATCGAGTCACCGTTACACAAGAGGAACAAGAATTTCTGGACGAAAGTGCAAAGTCGGATATGGCAACCGACCTTGCCTATGATATGGACGAGTTTTTCCGGCAGCACGACCCGCAGTATGCCGCTGAGCACCCGGAGGAACATGCGGCGAAGGAAGAAATCTACGAGAATCTGATGGCCGGGCGCATCTCCGCCCTAGACGAGAAGCTGGCTGCCCTGGGCAGACCCAGGAGGACTATCTTCCTTCGGAGATTGAGAAGCTCAAGGGCGCCACCGGCTATGAAGAATTTCTGGATGTGGACCCCCAGGTAATCCGGGAAGCCATCGAAAACCCGGATCAGTCCCATGTGGACGAGATGCTGGTCTTTGCGGAACAGGCAAACCGGGAGTATAAAGCGGAGTTGTACGGGCAGCAAGCGGCGTCCACCCCGGACGACCGGGAGACCGGTGAGACGGTGCGGACCCCCAGGGGCACCTTCCATGTGACGGATATGAGCCGGGAACAGATGGAGGCGGCTGGATACGGTTTTCACCATGAGTCCGAGGATGGGAAGTATCTCATCATGGCCAACGGCAGCCGTGCCTTTGCCATCCCCAGTGGAGCCGCCCCCGAACATACCACGCCGGAGAAGTTGACTGTTCTGGTGGTGGAGCCTATGAAGGAACCCTATGTGAAGGAGATCGACCCCGGCCTCCATGCGCTGCAAGCGGAGGTGGGCGGTGATATTGCCGCCTCCTATCCCTTTGACGATCCGATTGGGCTGGTGCTGAACGATGAAGGCAAGCTCATTGGTCTAGACCTGAACCGTTCCCTCCGGGACGAGCATGGGGAGATTTACGACATCGTGGCAGGCACCTTCCTGGTTGTGGGCCTGGGGCCGGAGAGTTTTTCGTCCCTGTCCCCAGACATGATCCAGAAGTACACCGAGCAATTCAAGCGGCCGGAGCTGTTCGCCAGCATCAACGGGCAGATCGTGTCCGTCCCCGTGGAGCCGGAAAACCCGCTGCGCACGGCAGAAATGACCCTGGAGGACGACTATGGGATAATCGACGGGATCATCAATAACGGCCGCCGTGGGGAGGAATTGGAGAAAGCCCAGGCCGAGGCGTGCAGGACCACGCCGGAGAAAAAGCCTTCCATCCGGGAGCGGCTGGAGGACGCGAAACGGGAGTGCGTGGAACGAAAAGGCCCGGAAAAGCCCGCCCCGCAGAAGAAGCCCCCGGAGCTGGGCGACTTATGAGCCGGAGCAAGAAATGGCGTCTGGAATGGTCGTTCTTCCTGGGCAAGAATGGCAGGCGCCAGTATAACAAGCTCTGCAAAGGCTGTGTCTATCCCTGCAAGCAGAGCTTCCGGGCAGTGGTGGTGTCCTGCCCGCACTATCTTTCCCGCCGTTCCCAAAAGTGCAGAAATTAGGGTTCAAAACGGGAAGAAAACCGCCTGTGGCGGCTTTTCCGTGTAGGGGCAGTATGATTTTCCCATGTAGGGCGGCAAGGCGTTTCTACATAGGAAAAACACCAGATTTTCACCTTTTGTCAAGCAAAATGGGAGCGCCGCCATTGGATCAAAGCGATCCAGTGGCGGCATCCTTTTTATATTGATTGTAGCGGAATACTATAAATATTAGTATTCAAAACTTTGTTAGTCCTGTGATCATTGTAATGTTCCGACGTAGGATAAACGATGCGCAGCGTTTTATGAGACATAGCATATAGGCAAACACCCAGAGCAACAGGCTTTGTGCTTAAAGGCGCTACACACAATGAGGACTTCCCATCGAATACACTATCTAGAAAATTGAAAGTTTCAAAAGGATTATTCGCAGGAACATATAGTAACTTACTTCTGTGCGTAGAAAGCAAGTCATAATTATTTATTACGCATATATCCTTATACTTTGGAAAAAAGGACGGAAGATTGTTTACCAATAAAAGCTCTTCATACTGTATATCTTCTGTTACTTTAGATGCAAGGACTCCCTCGAATCCCAAGAAGATAATCATACGAGAATGTGCTAAACCATCAGAAATGCCACCAAAGCCTAACAAATCGGTGGTTTTAAGATTCCCATAGTAGGAGCAGTAAGATGTAAAAGGTTCTTCAGGAAAATCATACTCAAAAGGGGTTGAATATGCAATATCAAGTTTTTCCTTCGGATTTGCCGTCTTAAGATACTTTAGCAACACAAACATTTCTGGAGTATGAATGCAGGAAATATCTACAATTAGCTTTTCACTACTTAGTTTATCTGAAATATTTATTAGCTGCGCCAAAAAATATGTTTGTAATTCATTTACTATAACCGGTATTATTTGTGCAGAAGGAAACATTTTCTCTAGGCCTGCGCTTGGCTTATCATTCTGATATTTCAGCAATACAATAGTGTGAATATCCGCCCCCTTTTTATTTAGTATCTTAGCCATTTCTAATGTTCGATCATCTGACCCATCTGCTAAAATAAAGGTATCATAAATCTGTGCGTCTATGTCTTCAGCTGATGAAATCGTATAATAAGTGCTCATTTGCCTTCCCCCCAGTCAAAAAAAGATAATTGATCTGCCGGAGGAATATTTTTAATATTCTTTGTGGGGCTAATTCTTTTCCTTTTTGTAGATGTACTAAGTTTGCTCTTTTGGAATTGCCCCTTAAGCATTTCCCCAATTTCTTCCGCTGAAAAATGTACATTGACTCCTCCTCTAGTACGGTAAGAAATGTTAAAAATTGGGGTAAATATTTTATTTATTGTATATATATCTCCCTCTTTTGAAATACCAGCTGATAGACGTTGAGTGTCTTTTTTCTTTTTTATTAGTGACCAACTTATAGCAATTTCTAGAGTTTTTCTATCCTCTGGAGATAAATCATCCGGATTATAAATAAATTGATTAGTTTCCGGATATCTTACCAGCTTATCTCTATGGAATTCAGAAAACACATTGCCCAAACATAATAGAAACTCTCTAATCGAATTGCCGTTTTGAATTATTGAACAAACAGAATTAAATTCACTTCGGGAATAGCTTCTTATCGCTCGGGATTGTGATTCTGGTGAAATTTTCATTATGGATAGAAATCGCTTTTTTTCATAGAATAAAGCGTCGCTAATTATTGCTTTACACAAATTTATGAATGTGCGTGCATTGCCCTCTGAAAGATGACAAAGAGTATTAAAACCATAATATAGCTTATCTTTTTTGTAAGCTGTACATATCAAGATTGTGATAGCATATCTATATTTATTGCTATAGTCATTTTTATATTTTTCAAGCAATTGGTGCTCACCTTTATTGAAAAAAGCCTGCATCGCATTCACGGTAAATTTTGCAACATCAAGCGGATTTTCATCTTGTTCGCACCTGGAAACCCACAAAGCATTTAATGTTTCTGCAATTCTGTTTTGCGGGTAAGAAATAATAGAAATAATTTGATCAAGTAATCCGTCATCTGCTTTTATTCTTGGATTAGAATTTAAAACATATCGCAAATGTAGGTTTTTGGCGTTTGCATTTTTTTGACATTCAGCATCCAAATCTTCTTTATCCCCCAAAATATCTATTATGCTGGTGGGAAACAAAGAAGAATCCATTGCTTCCAAGCGCTTTTTCGCTATACCAAGCAAGTACGATCGCAAGCTTTGCATGTCCTGTTCCTGGTCTAATACAATCAAGTGGTAATCATGTTGCTCACGTAAATACTCAACATCGTTAATGGTTTCTTTTGTTACAATGTTTTCACTTCTCCGTCCAATACGCATGGAAATGTCGGGACGGCAAAATTTAATCATAGTATTAAACTGTTTTTGCAATTCTTGCGGGAGATTTTCAAATTCGTCAATTAATAGCAAATAATTTAATTTTGATAATTCTGGAGCTGTTTGAGCAATCGCATGTATCAATTTACTGCTAATATCGTAAATACTCCAAACATGCTTTGGTTCAAACTTCGCTTGCGTAAAAAGCGATTCATTTTTAAACGTATTTATGTAGCGAATTTCAGCGTCAATATATTCCGAAAACGAGTGCATATCTGTAAAATTACAGTCCGCCCTTAATTCACACAAATTGGAAGTTTTAAGTATTTCATCTGGAAAATTATCGCTATAATCTTTACCTAATTTGAAAATTAGTTCAATCAAACTTTTAACAAAAAAAAGTTCCAGATAATGTTCGAAACAAGAGGTCCATTTTGATTCTACCGCGATACTAAATACGCTTTCAAACTCTTTCAGAAAAGAATCATCACACCGAAAATAAAACCCTACTCCTTCATCTTTAAGTAGTTGTTGTCTAATAGTTATATGATTTTGGAGCGCACGCTCACATTGTACAGGGAATGAAAAGTATTTTAAAATTGTAGTTTTACCTGATCCACGCGAACCTTGCAAAATTATAGGCATCTTTTGAGTAAAAAAACGTTTTTCATCAAAATCCTTCAATGCTCCGGTGGAAAAAGGTGTAAACCAATACTGCATGATTAATTCGGGGTCTAGAACATTAGCGTTATAATCATCGAAAGGATTTTTAAATAAAGAATCCGTATTCTCGTTTAGCTTGTTTGGCATTTTGATATTTCTCCTTTCGGCAAAAGATAGGATTCCATCCATTAGAAGAAGACCAGAAAATCGGCAGGCTATTATTTGGAATATTATAAGAGAATCCAAAGCAGTACTGTCCATCCATATGGCCCAAAGCCTTTTTAGGCTCAATTTTCTTTCCATAACCTTCAACCATTATTTTTGCAGTTTCTTTTAGTGCAGGGTATTTGAAGAAGCATAATGATTCTTCAGAAAAAGCTCGATTCCGCTCATCTATCACAGCACAAGGAATGACCTTGATATTGAGCTCTTGGAGTTTAGAAAGTGCTTCATTACTCGATAGAAGCGCCAAGTAGTAAATTTTTTTCTCCGCAAAATCCTCCTGATTTTGGTAAAAGAATCGTTGTGCAGTTCCTCCGCTCATCATAACATCATCTATACAAACAATAATGTCAGATTCCGTTGCAGCGATAGATGTCGGGAATATGAAGCAGTCTGTGCTAAGTCGGGCCTCCTGACGAAAATGGTATAGAATGAGGCCTCCGCTTTCACTTGGACGCCCAATGGAAGTGAATTTCAATGTATTTATACGAGCCTCAACTTCTTCAGAAGATTTCAATCCGTAATCTGTCATTAGAGTATGAATAAATTTTTTGAACAAGACAGAACACAAATGGTTTATTTCCGCATCGTTGTAATATGTAAAGTTACATAGCATCCATAAGGCTAGACGCCTTTCATCTTCTGTATCAAAAAAGGTTCCAGTAAAGTTGCCCAACCACAAATTAATATCTTCAATATCCAAATCTACTTTCCAAGATTTTTCAAAAACTTTCTTCAACACAGACATCATTGTTTCAAACGATGGGAAATCTCCAGGGAAATCGATGTGTTCCATATTATTTTCTCCCCAATCTATATTTTGATCCTTCGTAATAGTCCCGATCTATCTCGATTGAAATCCACTCTCTCCCCAACTTTTCTGCGGTTGCTCCTGTTGTATTGCTTCCCGCAAAACAATCAAGGACAATGTCTCCCGGTCGAGTCAGAAAATTAATAAAAAATTCTGGTATAGCGGGTGCCATTCTTGCTGGATGAATTGGCAATTTATGCTCTTTACATTTGGTAATATAAATATCATTTGAGGTTGTGTTTGCTGCAATAATAACGTTAGATGGGATCGCACCCCCATTATCAATTGAAAATGCAGTTTGGCTAATAGTGTGTTCTGATGGACGTGTTCCTGAATTGTATTTTCCGCTGGACAATAGTTTTTTCATCTGTCGACTATATGGCTCAGCAACATTTCTATTGTTAGCATAGGGATGTGGCGTTTTGGACATCCACCAGATTTGCGTGAACGAGTCCTTTACGCGGACTCGCTGTTTATTCACCCATTCAATTGGCCCTGGTAATCGAGCAGGATTATAATATATAAATTCTTGACATAAATACAAACCACATTGATTTTTAAACGCAAGTAATGTTTCTAAAGGGAGCGTCGAATAAGTTGGTTCACCGGAATTCCACGCATTTCCAATTTCAATAACAATTGAGCCATCTTGTGAAAGTAGTGGTGCTAATTGATTCCCAATGTTGCAAAGCCAATCCAAATATTCTTTCCCTACTTTATTTCCGTATTTTTTTGCACGTTTTAATGGAAAGGGAGGGGATGTAAGTATTAGTTGGATTTTGCCTTCAAAATTAGTCACAAGGTACTTTTGAATCACTTTTTCGCAATCTTCATTTATACAAATACCGCGTTCTGTTCGGTACTTTCTCCACTTTTGTGTAGGGGTAATCATTGCCCGTCCTCCGAAATATGTGTTTTAATGTATTTCCCAGTTTTAACCCTTGCATCATTGGGTTTCTGTGCGACAGCCGGAATTGCCCAAGACTTTCCAAAGTGTGTTACTCCTTCGATTCGGTTTTGGGCACAGAGAACCTGAATGCGCCTCTTTGAAATTCCCCATTTAGTTGAGGCATCAGCAATTGACATATATTCCACAGATGATTCCTCCGCACAAAATTTGTTGTGTTTCCACTTTAGACATGAAACGACAACTTTTTCTAATTTTATACCGCAAAGCGAATAATGTCAATGCATAAAAGAGCAGCAGAATGTAGTGAAGGCGATTACAGACTATGGTTTAGAACTATTGAGTTTCTAAAACAATTCGGGTTCAGATTTTTCTTTTTGTTTTTGCGCATTTAGGATAATACCAATATTCTTTTGAATTAGATTAAACTCCTTTTCTTCCCGCTGTATCTTCCGAAGTTCCGCTTGCAGGGCGGTCTTGCGAGCGGTGAGCTCATTTAGTTCCGCTTTCAGCTTTTCGGCTGAAGGCAGTTTTGTAAGTCCGGCCTTTTTGATCTCCCTGGCTGCCGTCTCGAACAAGATGATCTCGCTCTCAAAGCCGCGCAGGAATTTTTCCTTGTCCTTTGACGCTTTGTAGCGGTCATAGATGGGTTTCAGTTTTCGGTAGGTATCAATCTGCTTTCCTATGAGGGCAAGGTTGGTGATTCGCTGCTCCGTATCCCGCAGGCTCTCCCTGGTGCAGATGGAAGCGGCAGCAACGGCATCGCACCGTTCCACCAATTCCTCATAGCTGCCGATGCCGTGTTCGGTGAGAAAGTTCATAGTGGCGGCCGCACGTTTCAGATTCTCAATGGTCGCCCACCGCTGGTATCCTGCGCTCTGCTGGGCCTTGATATTGTTCTGAATGTCAATGAGCAGACTGACCTCCCGCTACGCTGCCGGGGTTGTCTGGAGGGCCTGGAGCCTCCGGCGATGCGAGAGACAACGGCTTCTTCCGTGTAATTGGCGCCCAGGGTTTTGAGCCGGGTAAATCGTTCCTGGTTCGGCGCCCTGGCGGAGATATACTTTCCCCGCTTGATCTCGTATCCTTCCCGCTGCAACCGGGCAAGCAAATCTTCCAGGCTGGAGGACACGGGGATCAACCGGTCGATGGCGGCTTTCAGTTTTGCCTTATAACTGGTGCCGTTCTGTGCGGCTTGATGCTCAATATAGCTCTTGCCCTTGTCACGGCCAGGGACGATGACGGACAGGCCGTGTTCTCGGCACAATCGGTCACTGGCTCGGCGTATCTCGTGATAGCTGCGTTTGTTGGAATGGTAGTGCTTGTGGTCGGTGAAGCTGACCGCATTGAAAATCAGATGGTTGTGAATATGCCCCTTGCCACCCAATATTTCTTTTGCCAGCTGCATCCCAATCTCATGTGCTTTCTCGGCGGAGACCTCTCCAGGCTCAAAGGTTTGGATCAAGTGGCGGCCCAGGTGTGTGCCCTTGTCGATGGAATGGCGGCGTGTCTATTCAAATTCAATGTCGGCGGCTTCGGCGGCGCAGCCGAAGGAGGATACCAGCAGCTTCCCGTCCGTCTTGTCAGGATTGCAGATATAATCAATAGCCGCTTTCAGCGTTGACTTAATAGGATGCGTCTTTGTAACTGCCATATCTGATCCAGCCTTTCCCGGATTTCCTCTATGTCGGCCCGATAGGTCGGGCCTCCGGCATTGATCCGCTTGGCGATCTGATTGATATTCCGGCCAATGGCGGACAGGAGCTTGTTCATCTCCTTAATGTCTCTGGTGTCCACATAGATGATATATCCGTCAATTGCCATCTTTCGCAGGTAGGCGCCGATCCGCTTTGTCTGGAGTTGGGCCATCTTCTGCTCGATTAGGTTGCGTTCTTCCACTGTTACTGGGCAGCGCAGGATGATGGAGCGTTTTCGATTTACCATAGGGCGGCACCGTCCTTTCTGCATAAGGGTTTGGGACTATCCCAACAAGCAGTTTTGTGTTTAGGGGCAAGGGGTTCCCTAAAGCAAAAATTCGCAAGTGTGGCCACACTTGCTGTGCTTGCTCTACGCTCTTTCCCCCGTAAATACAATGCTGGAAACATCTTTATCTGCCCGCAAAATCTCGGATTTTTCAAAAAGAAAAGGGCGGCAGAGCCGCCCTGGAGAAACGAAAACAGAGGGCGCTCACACACCCTCCGCTTCATCTGCTGATTTTTCAGTTTTCAACGCCCCGTCAAGCGCACCTTCGATGACGGTCAAATACTGCTCCGGACAGAGTTTCAGTTTGTGGCTGATACGCTGTCTCTGTATGCTTTCCTCCCGCATGACCTCTGGATTGAAGTACCGTTCTACGGGGAGTCCGCACACTTTGATAAGCTATATGATAACCGGTAAGCTGGGGATCGTACCTTCGTTCTCGGTATTTGCAAGATACCGGGAGTCGATGTTGACGATCTCCGCCACCAACCGACAGACGCTGCCTCACCGTGTCGGCATAAGGTTCAGAACAAGCGCCTCATAGATGACAGTCTGGTCTTTGACGTTACCTCACTGCTGCTGTTGAAATCGAAAGTTATGTAGGTGTTGATGCATCCCCCGCTTAATAGTATTGCTTTTATATCTCCTTGACGTTTTTCGCCTGCTGCTCGAAGTATACTCAGAATTTTGATTTCAGGTATCAAAAAAAGCACCTTCACGTCGAGCATTTTTTTGATACCACTACCCTTCCATACGACTTTCTGCTTTTGAGTTTCCTACCCGGAGGTTTTCTAATTCCCCTAAAAAGTATAAAAAACCGCTGATTTCTTACGAAATCAGCGGTTAAACGTGGTTGCGGGGACAGGACTTGAACCTGCGGCCTCCGGGTTATGAGCCCGACGAGCTACCAACTGCTCTACCCCGCGATATAGATTTTATCGCACCTCTCTTTCAGAGTGCTTATATACTATACCATAGGATAACACAGTTGTCAAGCATAATTTTCAATTTTCTATTCGACAAATTCAGTCTTTTATCTTGCTGTCCTCCGCGGGCAGCAGATCCGGCAGCTCAAACCAGAAGCAGATACCGCCTTCGACGTTCTCTGCGCCGCAGGCGCCGTGCAGGGTATCCGCGATGGCACGGACAAGCGACAGACCGATGCCGGTGCCGCCGGCCTCTCGGGTGCGGGCGCGGTCAGTGCGGTAGAATTTCTCCCAGATCTTCGGCAGCTCCTCCTCCGGCAGACCATCGCCTTCATTGAACACGGACAGGCGCACGCTGTTGCCGGTTTTTGCGGCCGAAATCTCAATGCGCTTTCCCTCAGGCGTGTAGCGGATAGCGTTGGACAGGTAATTCATCAGCACCTGATCGAGCAGATCGCCGTCCGTGCGGACCGTAATATGCGCGTTCTCATATTCCACGGTCAAACCTCGATTTTCACACAAAACAGCGGTTTTGCGCACCGCTTCCGCACAAAGTGCATGCAGATCAATATCCTCGTCGAACGTCTGCTCTGCACCCAGCTCCAACCGCGACAGACTGAGCAGCTGCATGACCAGCTTGTTCATGTGGTCGGCCTCATCGGCGATGGTGTCGCAGTAGAACTTGCGGTCCTCAGGGTCATCGGCCACGCCGGCCGTCAGGCCCTCGGCATAGCCCTGAATGAGCGCGATCGGCGTTTTCAGCTCATGCGACACGTTCACGATGAACTCCTGCCGCATATTGTCGATACGCTCCTTCTCCTCGATCTCCTGTGCCAGCTGATCGTTGGACTCCTTCAGCTCACCGATCGACTGCTCCAAATACGCAGACAGGCGGTTGAGCGACTGTCCCAGCTGGTCAATCTCATCGCCGTCCCCCTTGCCGGTGTACTGCATAGAGAAATCCAGCTCACTCATCCGGTCAGCCAGTCGCGCCATTTGAATAAGCGGGCGCGTAAACTGACGCGAGATAACATAGCCGCACCCCAGACAAATCAGCAGCGCACAGCCGCCGGCAATCAGCAGAAACATCAGATTCAGCGAAGAATTCTGTTCGATATACGCATAGGGCATATATGCGATCAGATATTCACCGTGTTCCGCATTCAGCACGCCGATCAGACACAAATACTGGTCATTATCGCGCAGACTGATCGTCATAAAGCGGTATTCGTTTTTACCCAAATCTACCCAGTCACGATTCTGGATCACGGACGCCAGCACCGCAAAGCTGCGGAACTTCTGCTCCATGTGCCCAAAATCAAACCCTACGTCACCCTCCTGCATGGCAGACGAGGTAATCACATCGCCGTTATCGGTCACCACTGCCAGACGAATGGCACTGCGGCTCTCATAGCTGTCCAGCAGCGCGGCAACATCCGAGGAATCACTCGCGTAGCTGGTACAGATGCTGCCGTAGGCATCACGCAGCTCGCTCCGGCGTGTCATCATATAGTAATCCTGATAGAAAAACACGTTGAGCAGCACAAGAATACCGATAAACACCAGCGCGATAATGCTGATCGCAGCAAAAAACGTAAACCGGATTGACCGATGCTTCAGCTTCATACCTCAAAGCGGTAACCGTAGCCGCGCACGGTTTCGATCATGGTGCCGCACTCACCGAGCTTGGCGCGCAGCTTTTTAACGTGCGTATCCACGGTACGCAGGTCGCCGAAGTAATCGTAACCCCAGACTGCATTGAGGATGCTCTCACGCGACAGCGCAATCGCACGATTGTTCTTGAAGTAGATAAGCAGCTCGTACTCCTTGGGGGTCAGGTCGATCGGCTTGTTCTCCACCATGACCTCACGGCGCAGCTCATTGACCGACAGCTTGCCAAGCTGTTCGAGCGGTGCACCGGCACGGCCTTCTCTTTTGAGCAGTGTGCGCACGCGGGCCGCCAACACGATCGGCGAGAACGGCTTGGTGACGTAATCGTCCGCACCGCCTTCCAGACCGCGCACTTGATCTGCGTCCTCGGCACGGGCGGTGAGCAGCATAACCGGCAGGTGGGTTTCGCCGTGCTCCTGCTCGCGCAGCTCCCGCAGGACTTCAAAGCCGTCCATCCCCGGCATCATCACGTCCAGAATGGCCATATCCAGTCCCGGACGTCGGTTCTCCAGAATATTCAGCGCTTCCTTGCCATCGGCGGCCTCGACGATGGTATGACCGTCCCGCTTGAGAAAGTCGCTGACCAGACGACGGATACGCGCCTCATCGTCTGCGATTAAAATAGTAGACAATATAATTCCACCTTACATTCTTATAATACCGCAAGTATACCGCCGGTGTTTGTTCGTTGTGTGAACAAAATCATGGGTTTTCAATTTTTGTTGAACGGGAGATTGCTGCTTGAGAAGCGAACAGGTCTTGCCTCCCCTACTGCTGCACATATCGGCTACTCAACGCAAAGGGCGGCGTAACAGCGCCGCCCAGAGGTTTTATTGGTTATTATGCTCAGCACCGCCGGATTAGGCTGTATACAACTCGTAGCTATACGGAATCCACAGTGCGGGCAGGCTGCTGTCGGCTGTTGCCTTGTGCATGGTCAGCTTGACGTATTTGCCGTTCTCTTTACCGGTATTCGGGTCGGTAAACCGGTATGTCAGCGATGCAAATTCGTTATTATCGCCGTAAAGCTTCACAGAATCACCGTCAAATATGCCGTACATATCACCTAAACCAAGGAAAAATGCGGCTCCCTGTTCCGGTATCTGATCTTTCTGCAATACTCTTTGCAGATTTGCCAATTCATCATCGGTATAGACCGGCAAATCAAGCGTACCGTACAGCAAATCAAACTGCTCTGCGGTCAAGCCCTTTGCAGAATCGGCCAGATGCTCCACTGTTGTCGGTTCGGTATTGGTAATATCCTTGAAAGTCACCCTATCAGCGGCATAGACCTTATACTGTGCTTCGGTTGTCCAGTCGATACGGCTGACATAGACCTCACAGGAATTATTATCCGTATTAACGGCAACCTGATACGGCTGGTCATGCTGTGCGCCCATATGCAGTACCGCATAATGTGCACCGAGACTTGTCAGCAGCTGTGCACGGCGAACGGTACCGTCCTTATCCGTCAGGTCGTCGAGTGCAAAATCATCCGCGGTGATATTCTGCGCGGCAGTGAACATTTCCTTGTACTTGGCAGCAATCTCCTGATTGGACGGGTCATACTGCACATCGGATACATATTCGAGCAGGTACGTCAAGCCGTCCTTCTGCGCAAGCTCCTTAGCCGGAACCGGATAATTCTCCGTCCAGTTATCGCCGTATGTACTATGCAGAACAGCAGTCGCATCCGCGCGTAATGTCATAATTACACCGTCCTCGGTCGGGTCGCGGCTGTCATCGCCCATGGCGTTCTTCATGCCGAACAGGATACTGTCGTCTTCCGGATTGCGCTTGGCGTAGCCGTTATCAACGAAGGACTGCGGCAGCTTGAGACTGTAATTCAGCGAATCGTTGTAGTAATCCGTTGAAGTAATATCGCTGTCCTCGTTCTCGTCCGCACTGTCGCTCCCGCTTGTATACACCGCAGTCGCCTTATGCTGAATATGGCTTGCGTCTGTGTATTCCAGCATGATAGCGTGGTAATACGGATAGCTGATGGTGCTCGAGAGCATTTCACCAAGGCTCGTCGGCACGGTATAGACCCAGCCATCGCCGGATTTCTGCAGTTTGGTCTGCTCGTCGATCACACCAAACTGCGAGCCGTCCTCCCAGTTCACCAACCGATTGGTGATCTGCACACCGCCGACCGGCTCGGTTTCAAACGTAAGGGTAATTTTGTCACCGACAGCCAGATTCGGCATTTTTCCGCGTGCCATCGCAGAACGCGCATCCGCGCCGATACCCAGTTCCCGGTCTCCGCTCTTGGCGGTGACAGAATCCACCATGCCGATCGGTTTCCAGTAACCAGAATCATCCTGCACCATCTGGATTTTAACCGGTGTACTGCCGTCCGCAAAGTTCAGCTGCACGATTTTGCTCTGATAGCCGTCCGTAGAGGTGACCTGCCAGTCGAGTTCCGTGCTGCTGATCCACGGGGTTTCCCAGTCGCTCATGTCCTGCTCCAGATTGCTGCCGAAATAGTAAAATGCGTCCTTAGCGGCTTCTTCCGCGTTCAGGCGATCCTTGCCGCTGAAATTGCCGACCTCATCAGGCAAATCCGGCCACGACAGACCGGTCGCATAGTACGTCCGGAACAATTCGCTCTGCGTCATGCTGTCCGTACTGAGTTCGCGGATATCGCCGATCACCGAGCTGTTTTTGTTCTCGCGGATGGTCTGCACGATGTAAGCCGAGCGCGCATCATTCACGCCGCTGCCCGACAGACGGAATACAACGTGGCAGCTATTTTCGTCGTCGGTGGGTACAAGCACGAAATCCGTTGCAGACGGCGAGGACGGACCGTATTTCCACGTCCACTGCTCGCCGCCGGTCATAGCCATCTGCTGCGCGATAAGGTCTTTCTGACCGTCCGGCGTCAAAATCGGGAAGATATACTGTGCGCTCTTGTGCAGAACTGCGCGTGCGTACTGCTGCGCGAGATCCGCCGCCGTGCGGGAGCGAACGCCGCTGCCGTCCGTCCAGTCCTGCGGCAGCCAGCCCTGACCGAACTGGTTTATCATGGTGACAACAACCTTGCTGTTATCCTTAAACGTGAAAGTTACCTTGCGGATGTCGTTGTAGGGTGCTACTTCCTCATCGCTGCCCTCAACCTGACTTGCCGCCGGGGAAATACCGAGCAGCACTTCTGCTGCATTTACCGGGTCGCTGATATTGTAGCCGTTTGTGATTTTCCACTGGTTACTGTCCGAGAGAAAATCCGGCAAGCCGAGATCATTCTCATACAACAGCTTAAATTCATCCAGAGAAGTCACGTGGCCGTTTTCCGGCACAATCTCGCTGTTCGATACGGCCCACTCTCCATCCTGTTTAGCAAAGGTCAGTTTTTGTACCACACGTCCGGGAATGGTTTCGCCCGGATTATCGCTAAACTCTCTATCCGTGATCAAATAGGTGTCTTTCCCGTCCAGTTTGACCGTATAACCGAGATTTCCCGCCTCATTTGCCTGTTTTTGTGCCAGCTGTATACGCAGCTCTTTCGTTAAACCCTTATCGTTATCACCGACCGCGATCGTGCAGCCGAGCGAGCCGACCAGAAGCGCGATCATCACAACGAGCGCGACACCGCGTTTTTTGACCGACTTGTCAAACAATCCCTCAAACCGACGCATGAGCGTCTTTTTGTCATCACCGAAGCAGGACACCAGAGCCTTTCTCTTTTGCGCCTGCGCGATAGCTGACCGCAGGATGGTCTCGCCGTAGGCTCGCCGGTACGCGCCATCGTGTCCGCGAACAACCGCGTCGTCGCACGCCGCCTCAATGTCCTCCTGCGCAAATCGCGCGATCAGATGCACCAGTGGATTGAACCAGTGCAGACAGCGTGCCGCCAGAAGCAGCAGCTTGAGCCACAGATCGCCGTGCTTGTAATGCGTCAGCTCGTGGCGGAAAATGAACGCCGCGTCCGTCCGGGAAATGCGCTCATCCGGCAGATACAGCGTCGGATGGATAAATCCTGCCAGCATCGGGCAGTCCGCCGCCGCAGATACCTGCAGTGGGATTTCCCGGTCAATAACCAGGTCGGCGCACTGCTCCTGCAAAATCGTGTGTAGATCCGCGCGTTCGACCGAACGGGACGTACCTTTCAGACTGCGTATCAGCCGGTAATAGCCAATCCCCTGCCAGAGTACGCAGGCAATCACGCCTGCCAGCCACAGCGTCAGCAGAATGTCGGTAATATCCACGGTCTTGACCGTGCCGGTATCTGCCGCGCTGAGCGTTTCCGCCTGCGTACCCGTCACCCATCGGGCTGGCGTTTGCGTAACAGGAAGTCCGGCCTGCCGGAACGCCGTCTGGTCGCTCTGCACCACATAGCTGGTGCGCGGCATGACCTGCACCGGCGCCTGCGGCAGTGTCAGCTGCACCGGAATGAGCAGCCGCAGCGCGAGAATCGCCCACACCGCACATACCATACGGGCCGGATAACGCTTTTTCATCAGCCGCCGCAGAATGAGCGGCACGAGCGCCGCCAGCGATACGGTCAGGCCGATCTGCATCAGGTTGTTGAGCAGTTTTTCCGAGAATTGCAGCATAAGATCCCCTCCTTAGTGCGTCTGCCTGTCGAGGAACGCGCGCAGCTCGTCGATGTCCTGCTCGGTCAGCGCGCCCGCATCCGACAGACTCGCGACCAGATTTTTCACCGAGCCGCCGCACAGCCGGCGCAGAAAACCGACGCTCTCGCGCTGACGGTAGTCCTCCTCGCTGACGAGTGGCGTGTACAGGTTTTGCCGTCCCTCCTTCGTGCAGGAAAGAAATCCCTTGTCGCACAGGCGGGACAGGAACGTGAGCACGCTGGTCATTTTCCAATCCTTATCCGCGTGCTGCTGCACCTCGGCCGCCGTGACCTGTGTGCCCAGAGACCAGATTATCTGCATGACCTCCAGCTCCGCATCAGGCAATCGCTTGTCGTTTCGCATAGTCTAACCCTCCTTTTATTCTACAAATGTCAAACACCTTTTATTGCTTATATTCTACAATAGTAGAAGATGGTTGTCAATCCTTATTGCACAAATTCCCGCAAAGTACGCTGACATATACAAATTGTTTACATTTTGTAATTTTTATTGCGTTGACAGTGCTGTTTTTTTAGGATATGCTTTAATTAGATGAGTTTGATTTATCAATTCGGCACGGATTTTTCTGCACCGGCTGACCGGGGTATGCGAACTGCGTAAGCGTGTTCGCCCCTAACGGGCGGGAGGTTTTTCGCTGAGGTTCAGCGAGGGAGTTGCGCTCTGCGGAGCGCGGGAGTTTGCCGCGCCCGCGGCGGGGGTAAAAAGGAAGGACAACCTGCGGTTTTCCTTCCTCTTTGGACTCCTACCTTTCCCTTGCTTCCTAATCTGGCGCAGATTGCCTATATGTGACCGCTTCGAAAATAGGGGAACGGCAGTCGGGTTACCTCAGCGTTTGTTTCGCAACATATTCGCAGTTCACAGATAGATTACTGCTACACATACGGGCTACTCTACGCTAGGTGCGGCATAACAGTGCCGCACGATTCGCCAGCGCGTTGTTATAGACAGGGCCTGCGAGGATAAATGTTGCTAAATAGATAGATTCGTAGGTGCCGTCCATAATCTCCAGACTAACGAGTTGTGCGGCACTGCTATGCCGCACCCAGCGGAGGTGAAACCACATATGTAGCAGAACGGTATCCGGCACTGCGTATAGGTTTCGACATGGGAGCACACTGTGCTCCCCTACGGTAGAAAAAATCCTCTGCCGTTCCCCTATCTCGCAGCGGTCACATGTCGGTAATCTGCACCAGACCCTCCCGAAAGGAAGTGGGAGTTAAGAGGGTAGAAACCTTGGTGTCTACCCTCTTGCCCCGCCGCGGGACGCAGCGAACTCCCGTGCTCTGCTTGATTTCAGGCAAAAAACCTACCGTTCACAATCAAAAACCTGTTTTATATAAAACCCAAAGGAGTTAATTTCCCATGCGAAAAACCATTTCGCTCGTGTTGGCCATCTGCGGCACGCTGCTGCTTCTGCTGCTGTTCGCCACCGGACGTTTGATCTATACCCACGTTTACAGCCAGGACTTTTCCGACATCGCGGAAACCGGACCGCAATCCACCATCACCCTCACGGAGAATGACGTGGAGGTACCGCAGACCGACGACAACCAGAAAACCACCATCATACAGCTGCTCAGCGAGCAGACCTACACCGCCTACCCGCACTTTATCAAGCCCAGCCAGAACAAGCTGACTGCCAACCGCCTGACCGTAACCTTCCAGAACGGCAACTCGATCGGCGTGAATACGGACGGCTATGTGTTCGTCAACGGCAAGCTGCGCGCCATCAAGAGCGGTGACGGACGCAATCTGTACCACGATCTGTTCGTGCTGTTCTATCCTACGGCGAAGGAGTAACAGAATATGAAAAAATTAACCGCTTTATGGCTGTCTCTGCTGCTGGCGTTCGGCACACTGACCGGCTGTGCCGGTCAAATCGGCATTATTGGCGGGGCGGACGGACCGACCGCCATCATCACCTCGGACAGCGCTTCCGCTGTTTCCGTCACCGAAGATGGGCAGTACGACAGCAAGGACGAGGTTTCCGCCTATCTGACCGAATATGGGCACCTGCCCTCCAACTACATCACGAAAAAGCAGGCACAGGCACTCGGCTGGCAGGGCGGCTCGCTCGAGCCGTATGCACCCGGCTGCTCGATCGGCGGCGACCGGTTCGGCAACTACGAAGGCACCCTGCCGGACGGCAACTATCACGAGTGTGACCTCAACACCCGCGGAGCCGACAAGCGCGGCGCGGAACGGCTGGTCTACGCGGACGACGGCCGAATCTACTACACCGCCGATCATTACGAAAGTTTTGAGGAAATCACAGAATAGCTTTTACAATAATTCAATTTCGGGGGAAATGAGAATGAAAGAACTGCTTTTGGACGCGGAAACGCTGTACACGCGCGAGCAGCTGCACGATGTGCTGGCCAAGGTGTGCGGCTTTCCTTCCGACTACGGCCGCAATCTGGACGCGCTGTACGACCTGCTGACCGCCTATCCGGCGGCGCGGCTTACGCTGCGGCACCCGGAGATGCTGGTCGTACATCTCGGCAATTACGGCGAGCTGGTGCTCCGCGTGCTGGCGGACGCGGCCGCCGAAAATCCGGCGTTTACGCTCAATGTACAGTAACAGATAAAACAAAAACCGAGGCATCCGCCTCGGTTTTCTTTTTATTCCGGCTTGCTTGCAAGCCGCACCCGCATGGCAGGATTTCGTCCAGAAATCCGAGCCATTGGCTCCGCCGCAGCGGACAGCGCGTAAGCGCGCATATAATAGAAAAAGGCGGTCTATGCCGCCTCTTTTCATAAAATCCCGCGACATGTGCGTGGGATTTTATACAAGTAAGGGATTCTGTGTGCCCGCAAAGCGGGCGCGCAGAATCCCGCCCCAGACATGTCCGAGCTATTGCTCGGCATGTCCTCCTCGATCACGAGCGTGGTCGTGATCGAAGTTAGAATACGGTTACGACTGCACCCTTATAGGTCTCGTCAACGTACTTCTTAACGTCGCCGCTCTGCAGCGCCTTCTTGAGCGCCTGAATCTTGTCGCTGTTCTCCTCACCGGAACGGCAAGCAACTACGTTTACATAGACCTTAGCGTAGTCCGGGTTCTCGGTGATGAGGGAGTCCTCAGAGGCGTTCAGGTCTGCCTGCAGTGCATAGTTGCCATTGATAACAGCAAGGTCAACGTCTGCCAGAGAACGCGGCAGCTGCTCTGCAGCGATCTCCTGGATGTCCAGGTTCTTCGGGTTCTCGGTGATATCCAGCTTGGTAGCGTCGGAGGTCGGGTCAATGCCGTCCTTCAGCTTGATCAGACCGGCATCCTGCAGCAGAAGCAGTGCGCGAGTCTCGTTGGAGCCGTCGTTCGGGATGGCAATGGAAGCGCCGTCCTTCAGCTCCTCGATGGAAGCAGTCTTACCGGCGTAAATGCCGAACGGCTCGTAGTGCATATCGAATGCAGCAGCCAGATCCGTGCCGTTCTCCTTGTTGAAGTTGTTCAGGTACGGGGTGTGCTGGAAGTAGTTTGCATCCAGATCACCGTCAACCAGTGCGGTGTTCGGCTGCACATAGTCGGTGAACTCAACAACATTCAGGGTATAGCCCTCAGCCTTGAGTGCGTCCTTTGCCGCATTCAGGATTTCAGCGTGCGGAGTCGGGGTTGCGCCAACGGTGATCGTCTTGTCGTCGCCTGCTGCGCTGCTGTTGTCAGCTGCAGAGCCGTCGGTCTTGCTGCCGCCGCAAGCGGTCAGTGCGGTCAGGCACAGGGCGCCTGCCAGAATTGCTGCGATTGTCTTCTTCATTGGAATTCGCTCCTTTTCTGATATATATCATTTTTAATGATAACAAATAAAATTGAGAATGAAAAACGATTATCTGTTTCTCTTATCCAGATGGTGTGCAAGGCGCATGCCGACCTCCTGGAAAATTTGAACAACGATGACGATAATGATAACCGCTACCAGCATGATCGGGAAATTATAGCGGTTATAGCCGTAGTTTACGGCTACGGTACCCAGACCGCCGCCGCCGATAAAGCCTGCCATCGCGGAATATCCGAGGATGGTAACGACCGAGATCGCGCCGCCGACCATCAGGGACGGCTTTGCCTCCGGCACGAGCACCTTCCACACGATCTGCCACGGGCTTGCACCCATGGACTGTGCGGCTTCGATCACACCAAACGGCACCTCCTTGATGGAGGATTCGACCATGCGGGCTACATACGGTGCTGCCGCAAAGGTCAGCGGAACGATCATCGCAGTGGTGCCGATGGCCTTGCCGACAATCGCGCGCGTAATCGGCGTAATCATAACGGCAAGAATCAGGAACGGGACAGAGCGCAGGATATTGACAACCACGCCCAGAACCGTGTTGACGACCGGCATCGGACGGATGCCGCCCTTATCGGTAACAACCAGCGTCAGACCGAGCGGCAGACCGATCGCATACGAGATAACGGTCGAAACAATGACCATATACAGGGTTTCCCAAAGGCTCTGCGCCCAAACATTAAACGGAAGCATAATCGGCTACCTCCTCTGCGTGTACGTTCTGGGTTTCGAGGTACGCCAGTGCGCGTTTTGCCGCGCGTTCGTCCTCGGGAAGCTGCAGGATCATCTGACCGTAAGCCTTGCCATCCATGTTCTTGGTGTCCGCGAACATAATATTTACCGGCGCCTTGCACTCGAGCACCATGTTGGAGATCACCGGCTCGAACGACGAATTGCCGTCAAACACAATGCGGCAGTACCGCTTGCCGGTCGCAAGAGAATTGCGCTTGCCGTCCGGATAGATAAGCTGCTTGGCCATTGCGGATTTCGGTCGGGTGAACACCTCGTCCACCGTGCCGACCTCGGCAATACGGCTGGAATCAATGATCGCAACTCTCTGGCAGATCTCCTCGATGACCGCCATCTCATGCGTGATAACGATGATGGTGATGCCGAGCGTCTTGTTGATCTCCTTGAGCAGCGCGAGAATGGAGCGCGTTGTCGTCGGGTCGAGTGCGCTTGTCGCCTCGTCGCACAGCAGGATTTTCGGGTTGGTTGCAAGTGCTCGTGCAATCGCCACACGCTGCTGCTGACCGCCGGACAGCTGGCTCGGATAGTTATCCGCTCGGTCTGACAGACCGACGATCTCGAGCAGCTCACGCGCCCGTTTTTCCGCATCTGCTTTGCTCGTTCCCGCAATCTCCAGCGGAAAACAGATATTCTGCAGTGCGGTTCTCTGCTGCAGCAGGTTGAACTGCTGGAAGATCATACCCATCGACCGGCGAGCCTCGAGCAGCTGCTTTTTGCTCAGTCTGCCGAGTTCCTCTCCGTCCACCGTTACCGTGCCCTCGGTGGGCTTCTCCAAAAAGTTGATACAGCGTACCAGTGTGGACTTGCCTGCGCCCGAAAGACCGATAATGCCGAAAATCTCGCCGCGATAGATATCAAGGTCGATACCGTTCAGCGCAACTACCGTTCCGGCTCTGCCGCGAAAGGTCTTGTTCAGGCCCTGAATCCGGACGATCACATCCTGTGCCACATTCATTCCTCCTTACATTTTCAAAAGAAAAGCGGAAAGCAGGTTTCTGCTTTCCGCCCGTTTTCTGTATCAGCCGCATGAAAAGCGGCCCGCCTATGCGTTTCAGCCTTACGGCTGCTTCGCAGAAAAACGAGCAGAACCACACATCATGCACATTTCCATTCGAACTGCACGCACTGTGATTTCCTCCTTTTCCTACGGTTTTATAAATAATCTAAGCTGTGGGATAAGTATAGCTTTTTGCAGACGATTTGTCAAGTAGTTTTGTCCAAACAGAACGCAAAATACGATCACTCGATCAAATACTGCTTAACCAGACGGGCATAGAACATATTGCCGTAGGCATAGCGCCAGCCACCGTTTTCCTTCACCGCCATCGGATTGTCGTACTGGACAGTGTTGCCGCCGGACTGCTCCTCCGCGAACTTTTCCGCCAACTCGGTGCTGTAAACGCCGTTGAACTTAGCTGCATAATCGAGAAAACCGCTGCCGTAATTATACGCCTGAATGATGCAGTCCAGATCACAGTCCAGCGATTTGCCCTTGCGCAGCAGGTGTGCAAAATAGGTGCATCCCTGCCGGATCGAGCTCTCCTCCTCGAGTGAATCGTTCGGCAGACCCGCGCTGCCGGAGGACTGCATGATATCGGTCAGCTTGCCGCCGCTCTCCACCTGCATGATAGCCAGCAGTACATCCGTGTACTCCGGAATGCTGTTCTGTTCGGCGTATTTCTGCACCACCGGCTGATAGTACATAACCGACTGATAGACATTCACTGCCTTGGCTACCTGCTTGACCTCCTCGGTCGCGCTCGTGCCGGAATTGCCGGTATCACCGTTCGCGCCGCTCTGCTGCGGTGCGCTGATCAAATGCCGAAAGGCGAAAATAAGCACAACGAGCAGGACTGCCAGCCCGAGCAGTGCAAACTGCCGACGGCGTGCCCGCTGTCTGCGGCGCACTTCCGCCTCAGGCAGACAGCGTCTGACCGTTTTCTGCGTTCTTACCGGCTGCATATGCCGCGTACTGCGATGTGCATGGGCGGATTTCCGCCGATAGCTGCCTCTGTTATGTCGTTTTTGTTGCTTTCTTGCCATGTTATCGCTTTCCTGTGACAAAGTGGTTGTCTCTCACCGGTGACCGGGCGGAACCTTCCCTGTCACCATTGGCATTATTGGCTATTTTACCACAACATTGCGTTTTGAGCAACATTTCAGGCGATTATCATGTAATATCTTCCAATTTTGATTTGCTCCGCAGCAGCCCCTCCTGCTGTGCCCAGTCGCGCAGCACGCGGTTTTTTTCGTTGACCGGACCGAACAAATCCAGACAGCAGACCGCATTTCCGCACTGCCGTACAAGCGCCTGCGCACGTGCGTAAGCGTCCTCGCCGATTGGCTGATACGCCCGCTCGGTGACGGTCTCGACCGCCAGAGCACGCGCCGTCGGCAGCTCTACATCGTTCTCCGGCAGAACGCCTGCCGCGAATGGAATGCCGCGCCGCTGCAGTCTGCGGTACAGTGCCGTTCCGCTTCCGCCGCCGCCGATAACGAACACGCGCGGCTCGCCTGTCACCCGCTCGAGCTCCAGACTGCCGAACTGCTCGTTATAAGTGCCGCGCTCGAGGTCATACAGGGTGCGGATGTAATCGCCGGTGAATACCTGCTCCGGCGTACCGCAGCGCTCAATTCTGCCGTTGTGAACGCAGATGAGCCGATCGGACAGCTTCTGCGCCAGATCAATCTCATGCAGCGAGAGAATGACCGCCACCTGCTTTTCGCGCACCAGCTGCTTGAGCACGGTCAGCAGTTCCAGCTTGTAGCGAATGTCGAGGAAGGAGGTGGGCTCATCGAGCACAATGACCTCCGGCTCCTGGCAGATGGCGCGGGCCAGCAGCACACGCTGCCGCTGTCCATCGCTGATGCAGGAAAAATCGCGGTCGGCAAGCTCATCCGCGCCGACAAGCGCAAGCGCCTCGTCCACCTTGGCGCGGTCCTCGTCGCTGAGCAGACCAAGCCGTCCGGTGTACGGATAGCGGCCTGCAGCCGCCACATCCCAGCAGGTCATCAGCTCTGGCCGCACATGCTCGGTGAGCAGCACGGACATCGTGCGCGCAAGATCACGCTCGGGCAGGGTCTGCAGCGATTTACCGTCCAGATACACCGTACCGCCGATGAGCGCCAGCTGACGAATGAGGCTTTTGAGGATGGTCGATTTACCCGAGCCGTTCGGACCGATGAGCGTTAAAATCTCACCGCGGTGAACACTCAGGGCGATGTCGCGGATGAGCGGCACACCGCGGTAGCCGACGGTCATTTCTTTTGTTTCGACAAAAGGATGGGACATTTTGTACCTTCTTCTTTAACATGATTGCTTACGAAGCAAGAGAATCTTGCCTACCCGGCAGGGGCGCCGTGCCCACAGCGAGGGGCATAAGGGTGGACACCAAGGTTTCCACCCTTATGAATCCCGTTTCCTTTTGGGATAGCACGGCGAAATTTGCAGAACTGAGACTCGCAAAGGAACAACAGTCGGGTTACTTTTGCGTGTCTTTCTCCGCCTTTTCGCAGTTCACAGATAACATACTGCTACACATGCGGGCTACTCTACGCTGGGCGCGACATGCCCGTGTCGCGCAACTCTTTTACGCGTTATTCCAGACAACACCTGCGCAGATAGATTATACCAAACCGATAAATCCGCAGGTGCTGTCTATATACTCCAGGCTAACGACTTGCGCGGCACTGTCATGCCGCGCCTGCGCTGATTGAACCGCCTGTGTAGCAGCAAGGAATCTGGCACTGCGTATGGGTTTCGACATGGGAGCACACTGTGCTCCCCTACGATAGGAAAAATCGTCTGCCGTTCCTCCTTTTCGAAGCGGTCGCCGGTCTCTGGTATGCGCCAGACTATCTAACAATAGGAAACTGGAGTTCCAAGAGGATAGAAACCTTGGTGTCTATCCTTTTGGTCCCCAAGCCAAGGGTTGGCACCCACTCCCTCTGCGTGAGGACGCAGACTCACCCTCTGGAGGACTTCCGGTGCACCATAATATAGATAACGACCGGCGCACCAAACAAAGCTGTCACGGTGCTGATACTCAGCTCCGTCGGTGCAAACACCGTCCGCGCGATGAGATCGCACAGCAGACAGAATCCCGCACCGCCGAGAAAGCACGCCGGTATCATCAGGATCGGTTTTGCCGTGCCGAACAGGCTTTTCGCAAGATGCGGAACCGCGATGCCGACGAACGAAATCGGTCCGGCAAACGCCGCTACACACGCCGAGAGCACACTCGACAGCAGGATCAGCACCACGCGGAACGCGGTGATATTGACGCCCATGCTGCGGGCATACCCCTCTCCGAGCTGGTACGCGCCGATCGGCTTGGACAGCAGAAACACGCACACGAGCGCCGCGAGCACGACCGGCGTCATCACGCGGATATTGTCCCAGGAAATGCCCGAAAAGCTTCCCATAGACCAGTTATGCAGGTTGACAATATTGGAATCCTCGGCAAAGGTAATGACGAAATCCGTCACCGCCGAGCAGATATAACCGATCATCACGCCGCTCACGACCAGCAGCGGCATCTGCCGCACGCGCTGCGCGATGAGCAGCACAAAGCCCATCGAGAGCATGGCTCCCGCAAAGGCAGCTGTTATCATGACAGCAGAGCCGAGCACGCGCCCGCAGGACAGGGCGCCGATCATCGTCAGCGCAACCGTCAGCTTGGCGCCCGAGGAAATACCCAGCACGAACGGTCCCGCGATCGGGTTGGCGAAAAAGGTCTGCAGCAGAAAGCCGGAGACCGACAGCGCACCGCCGAGCAGAATGGCCGCGAAGATACGCGGCAGACGAATCTCCCACACGATGACCGCATTGTCGCCGCTGTGCGTCAGCAGAATCTGCGCGACCTCTCGCACTGACAGGTGCAGGCTGCCCGAGTTGACATTCCACACGAACAGCACGGCCAGCAGTGCCAGCAGCACGGCAAACGCGCCCGCATAGCGCATTTTAGGCTGCGGTTTCACGGGAAATCCTCTCCTTTCAGGACAGTTTGTGTAAATATTTCAGCGTGGACGGGTCTCCATCTGCAATGACGGTATGGAAGTCGCGGATCAGCTCGTCCAGTTCCATTGTGGACTGGTACAGGTTCTTCTCCGTACACCACACATTACCGGTTTTCACGGCCTTGAAGTCCGCAAGCAGCGTACTTTTTTCCAACAGCTGATCAAGCGTCTGCAGCTCACTGTCGATTGTGGCGTTGTAGATCATCACATCCGCGTCCCTGGCTCCGGCGTAAAAGCTTTCCATCTGCATATTGACGGTGGACTTTGCCGTATCATCCGTCAGATCATCAAAAATGTACTTTCCTCCTGCCAGACTGAGCATCTCCGCGATATAATCCGTGGATTTGCGAACATTGACCGCACCGTTTGACGTGATGTAAAAGAACGAAACCGTCTTGCCGGCTGCCGGCTTCTGTAGGATGTCCACAATGCCGTCCACCTTATCCGCAAACAGCTTTTCCGCCTTGTCCTCGCAGCCGAGCAGCGTGCCGTACACCTTGATCCATTCCATGCGGCCGAGTGCGTGCGGCTCGTAGCTGGAACGCTCGACAAACACCGGAATACCCAGCTTTTCGAGCTGCTCCTTTACCTCAGGCGTATGGTAGATCATGGTGTTCTCAATAGCAAGATTGCAGTCAGCGGAGTAGATGGTCTCGTAATCCGGCGCGCTGTACTTACCCGCGTAGACGATTTTTCCGTCCGCCATCGCCTGCTTGGCCTCATCGATGTACCAACCGTCCTGCCTGGTGCCGGACAGTGAAATGCTGTCCAGCGCATCCAGTGCAACGAACTGGTCCATGACACTTGAGGAGACCAGATAAATGCTGTCCAGCGGCTGCTGCAGCACCGTAATATCCGTGTCCAGACCGTCCGGCACGGACGTGTTTTCCGGAACGACCAGATAACGTGCGTCGTCCTTCACGGTAATGAGCGAATAGCCGCCGTCATAGTGATCGACCGAGAAGCACTCGGCATACTCCAAATCCATGCTGTCGGTCGGCTGCATGTCGCTCCACGAGACCGCCGCCTGCGTCTGTGCGGTCGATTGCCGGGCAGTTCCGCAGCCGGACAGACCGCCGAGCAGCAGTGCTGCACTCAGGCACCATGCTGTAATTCTTCTCATTTTGCTGCCGGAGCGATGGACGCAGAGTCAAAACGCAGCGTATACTCGATCTCATGCGGCTCACTCATTGCGGTGGTGTCGGCTACGACCGGCATCGCCCAGTCAAAGCCCGCAACCGGAATTTCAAACGTGGAGTGCTCATTTTCGATCACAGCATCGTACTTTTCGTCGTTTACCTTCATGTAATCGTAGTTTTTGCTGCTCCAGATGATCTTAGCCGTCACCTTGCCGCCCGAAACGGTCAGCGCTGCAGGAGATTCCACGCTTGCACGGCCGGAGCCGCCGGAAAGCGTTACGTCAGCGGTGTAGGTGCCGTCTGCGAGAGACAGGCTCTCAGCGGTGGTCATTACGCCGTCTGCCAGTGCGTCTGCCGGCAAAGAGTCCGAACGGAACACCAGAGTGCGGTCGTACCACTTCTCCTTCTTCTTGCTGAAGGCTGCGCAGTCAATTCCCTCATCAAGCGCCTTGACCGGAACGGTAAAGCTGTGTGTGCCGTCGGCTTCCTCGGTAAACGGAATGTAGCCGGCCTCAGCGGCAGCGGCAGCCTCCTCGCCGGTGCCCATATAGACGTACAGATAACCGGTACCGCCCATGTGCATCTTAGCGGTCATTTCGCCGTTCTTGACGGTCAGCTCGCATGCGGTAACGTTGAACATGTTGGAGCTGGAATCGACGGTTACATCGTAGGTGCCGTCCTTCACTTTGTCGCCGGTGATCGGCGTCATGCCGTCCTCAACAACGTCCTCGACACCGGCCATATCGGACGCAGAAGCGACCTGAGAGGTGGTGCTGCTGTCCTGCGCGGAGGTATCCTGCTGGGTGCTGCCGCCGCAGGCGGAAAGCAGCATGAATGCCGCAAATACGGCGCTTAACAGTGCTTTTTTGTTCTTCATTGTGGTTTCTCCTTTGTTCTGCGATATAAAAACGGGATTTTGATGAATGGCTGCCATTCGGGGCATTTGCGCTTGAGAAGCGAACGGAATCTTGCCTACCCGGCAGGGGCACAAGAGGGGAGACACCAAGGGTTCCACCCTCTTGTGAATCACCCCTTTCCTATCATAGCACGGCGAAAATCAGAAAGACGAGACCGCTCTGAAAAAAGGAATGGCAGTCGGGTTACCGCAGCGTGTCTTTCTCTGCCTTTTCGCAGTTCACAGACAGTGTACTGCTACACAGGCCGGAAGGTCTGCGCAGGCGCGACATAACCGTGTCGCGCAACTCTTTTACGCGTTGTTACTCGCAGCACCTGCGAATTACACCTATCACGTTCTCTTCACTCTGAGTATAATTTTCCATTCTCCATTTTCAATTCTGCACACCGAAATCGACAATCAAAATCTCACAAAAACAGGGTCCGTCCGCATTCCACGGCTCGGACCCTGCTGTTTACTTGATTTACTTCAGGGAATCAATCGCTGCCTGTGCGTGTGCAACAAACAGATCCTGAATTGCCTGCACAGAGCCAAGGCCCTCAACTACGGTGGTTACCTCGAATCCTGCCTTCTCAAACTCGGTCTTCCAGGAGCCGTCCTCGTCGCCTGCCATATCGTTATTGGCATGGTCGCCTGCAACGATCATCAGCGGACGCAGAACAACCTTCTTATAGCCGCCTGCCTTAACGGCTGCGATTACGTCATCGAGGGACGGAGTTGCCTCAACAGTGCCGACAAAGTAGTTGTCGTAGCCTGCGGCCTTGAGGGTTTCCTGCATCTTGGTGTAAACGCTGTTGGAATCCGCCTCGGTGCCGTGACCCATGAAGCAGATTGCGGTCTCGCCGTCGTCATACTCCTTGGTTGCGTCTACGATGGCATTCATAACCTTCTGGAAGTCGTCGTCAGAGGTCAGCAGCGGCTCACCGAGCACGATCTTCTCAAAGGAATCCGAATAGCCTGCCAGCTCATCCTTGAGGTCGTTATACTCCAGGCCGTTCATCAGATGGGTCGGCTGAACAACCAGAGTCTTTACCTTGTTAGCTACGGCGCGGTCCAGTGCCTCGGTTACGTTGTCAATCTTCTCGCCGTCACGCTTGTTTACATGGTCGATGATGATCTGGCTGGTGAAGCCGCGGCGTACTGCGTAATCCGGGAACGCCTTCTGCATAGCCTTTTCGATGGCGCCGATGGTCTCACGGCGGCTGTCGTTATAGCTGGTGCCGAAGCTGACTACGAGCAGCTCGGTATCGCCAATTTCATCCTGATTCAGCGGATCATCCAAGGAAGCGTCACCTGTTTCATAATTTTCGTCCGGATCGGTCTGATCCTGTGCATCGGTCTGTGCAGTGGTGTTATTGTCCTTCGTGTCGTCCGCAGCTGCGGTCTTGCTGCCGCCGCAAGCGGTCAGCATGGACATCAGCATGCCGGAAACGATCAGCATAATGCCGAGCTTCTTCAGTTTGCTTACTTTGCTCATGGTTTTCCTCCTTCATTTTGCTCGCAAAGCGAAAGCGCACACTTTGAAAGAAAAAGGGTACGGAAAACACACAGTCCCCCCATCAATATATGATGAAAGGGACTGCCTGAATCAAAAATCATGCGGTATCAGTACAATCAATAACTCGTGATCCGGAAGCAGCTTCCCGTACCAACAGACCGGCAGGTTTCCTGACTTGCGGCTCTTAAGGCAATACCACATAATTGAACAAGGGCGATTTGCGAGTAAATTCTCGCGTACTGACGAGGCGTGGTTTTGCGGTAATACTTGATGTATTACCGTGAAATCACAACGAAGTCAGAACACAAAATTTCCGCAAAGCGCCGCAGCTTTCATCATGCGATGTTGCCTTAGAACTGCCGCCTTCCCGATACCGTAATATCAGTGACGTAAATGGCAGTCCATTCCCCGCTTACAGTGACGAGATCGTGCAGGATTTGCACCTGCTTCCCTTTTACCCGCTGCTCCTTTACAGACAGCGGCACCGACTGTTCGCTTATTTACTTATTGCGCGGGAAATTCCCGCATTGCACGAGTATTATACTATATTTAACCGTCAATTACAACCGTTTTCCGGAGAAAAACGCGCGCTTATATCTCCTGCGGCCGGAAAACCTTTTTCCGCACGATCAGGTAGCACACAAAGTGCGCCAGGATGGTCAGTATCCACGAGATCGGGTAGGACGCATACAGGATGAACAGCGTATGCTGCACGCGAAAGACCGTAAAAATCCAGATGATACGGAACACACATGCGCCAATCAGCGAGACGATCATTGGCAGCATGGAATAGCCCAGACCGCGTATTGTGCCCGCGAGCACATCCATCATGCCGCACAGGCAGTAGGTGACGCTGATGACCGACAAACGCTGCATACCGAACGAAATGACCTCCATATCGTCCGAGTAGATGCCCAAAAGGTGGTTGCCGAGCAGATGCGCGCCGTTGCCGAGCACCAGACCGATCAGTGTGACGATGCACATGCAGCGCACGAGTGTCTGGTCGATGCGGTGATAATTCTTTGCACCGAGATTCTGGCTGGTGAAGCTGATGGAGGTCTGATAGAGCGCGTTCATCGAAATGTACACAAACCCCTCAATGTTGGCGGCTGCCGTGTTGCCCGCAACCGTTACTGCGCCGAAGCTGTTGACCGAGGACTGAATGAGTACGTTCGAGATATTGAAGATAACGCTCTGCATACCGGCAGGCAGACCGACCTGCATGATTCTCAGGAACTTATCCATGTGGAAGTGCAGACGGCGCAAGTCGAGATGGCACATGCCGTCCGATTTTACAAGGCACAGCACGGTCAGCGCCGCAGAGACACACTGGCTGAGCACGGTGGCGATCGCAGTTCCGGCAACGCCCATGCCGAGCAGGCACACAAACAGCAGGTCGCCGAGGACGTTCATCACGCCTGCCGCCATCAGGAAGTACAGCGGACGCCGGGTATCGCCCACGGCACGCAGCACGGCCGCACCGAAGTTGTAGATCATGGTTGCCGGCATACCGATGAAGTACACCTGCATGTACAGCACGGCCTGGTCGATAACCTCGTCCGGTGTGGCCATCAGCGTCAGCATGGGACGTGCGAGCACAACGCCGAGCACGATCAGTATCGTGCCGCCGATTAAGCCAGTGAGCAGCGCCGTCTGGATGGTCTGCTGCACACCGTCGTAATCCCGCTCGCCGTAATGCCGCGCGACAAGCACGTTCGCACCGACCGAAATACCGATGAATGAGTTGACCAGCAGGTTGAACAGCGAGGTGGTCGAGCCGACCGCCGCCATCGCATTGCTGCCCGCAAATTTGCCGACTACGACAATGTCGGTCGCGTTGAACAGCAGCTGCAGCACACCCGAAAGAATCAGCGGCAGCGAAAACAGCAGGATTTTGCTCAGCAGCGGACCGCTGCACAGGTCCATCTCGTAGCTGCGTTTCATTCGTTGAAGCACTTCCCTTCTTGCGTAAAGTTTTCCTATTGCCTATATTATCTATCGGAATATCGGTGGTGTCAATGGGTGATTGTGTTTCGGACGCATTCATGGTATAGTGAAGTCACAGTAGAATGATAAATCGAGATTTGATAAAGGAGCGTGATTGCATGAAAAAAGGTGTCATTCTGAAAGTGATTAGTATTGTTTTTGCTCTCATAACCATTTTAGCAATCGCCTGTGCTATTACAGGTTCAGGAAGTGGCTTCTTGGATTTGAGCAATATTGCGAGAGCCGTATGCATCGGAGTTGCTGTAATCTGCGGTATTCTTGCATTTGTAACTTGGAAATGCTCTAAGTCAAAAGCTTGACCAATTCCAGTTTGATCAAACAAAGAAATTATTGGAGGGGAAAAATAAGGAATTAGAAAGCGAAAAGAAAGTGATTGCAGATAAAGCAGCATCCAAGGAGACGATTATATGAAAAAACGCCTGTTATCTGTCGTTTTGGCGCTGGTTCTATGTGCTTATCCCGCTATGGCGGCTGATTTCGACACGCTGACAATCTCCTCCGACCGTGAGGTCATAGATGATTCTGTACTGTATGAGCTTACCGAAGCAGACGAACCCCGCACGCTCACCTTGCACACACCGAACGGTGAAACCGGCTCTCTGACGTTCGATGGAACAAAGTATCACCTGCAGCCGTGCGGACAGACTGACGAATTCATCTATTCGGTTTTGTTTTCCGCAGACGGCGAAAACGCCTATGGTCTCCCCTACACCGAATGGTTTATGGCCGATTCCGACATTGGGCAGCACATTTTTGATCCGGTGACCGAGTGGGACGCACGGCATATCTGTTCTGTGCCGCGCTGGCGCGACTGTGGTACACTGCGCCTGACCGGACAGAACAAACTCAAGCCGCCGTATACGCTGCTGACGCGCTTTTTTGCAATCCATCGAGACCGGACTGCCGCCATTTCTCTGGAAATGCAGCCTGCTCTGGGACTGCCCCTGTTCCTTGCATACCATAACGGAACTTACACGCTGACCGAGATCGGTCCGGACCGGTTTATCCGCACCGAGTGGACACAGCTTGTGCCGCTTCCTACGAATGACCTGCGCACGCTGTCCCTCACGCTAATCAACGCCATCGGCGAACAGCGCCCGCTGTTTACGTTTCCGTATCCGGTAACGTATCTGACATTACCTTCTATTGTGTAACAATCAAATTTGCAGGAGAGTCCCCCGCTATGATTAGAGAATTACGAAAAGCAGATATCAATCAAGTTGCCGATATATGGCTGGATACCAATATAAAGGCACATTATTTTATCCCTGCCCAATATTGGAAAAGTAATTTGGAGCTTGTGAAAGAACTGCTGTTGCAGGCAACTGTCTATGTCTATGAGGACAATCAGAAGATACAAGGATTTATCGGGCTGAATGGCGAATATATTGAAGGCATTTTTGTTTCTGAGGCAATGCAGTCGCAGAGTATTGGTAAAATACTGCTGAATTATGTAAAGAATACAAGAAGCAAACTGATTTTGAATGTATATCAAAAAAACACACCAGCAATATCTTTTTATCAAAGAGAAGGATTTGAAATTCAGTACAGCGGCCTGGATGAAGCTACCGGGGAAAAAGATTACGGAATGGCGTGGCAGCAGAAGTAAAAATACAGTTTTTCAAACAGTTATAGAAACACAAACCCCCGTCAAAGACGGGGTTTTGTTATGCCTGAAAAGAAAGAGTGGAAAGCGCTTCACTCTCCACTCTCAAACTTTCACTCTAAATTAGCGGCTCTCCAGCAGACGGGTCGTCTCGGAGGAATCAATCAGGTTGGTCATGCTGCGCAGGCTGATGCCCAGCGTAGACAGGTTGTGCATCATCGCAGAGGTTGCGGGAGCCAGCACGCCGGCAACGCCCAGACCGATCAGCGAACCGTTAAAGCCGATTACAAAGCGGTAATTGGAGTTGATGCGGCTCATCAGACCCTGTGCGATACGGCGCAGCGCAACCAGCTCAAACAGATTCTCGGCTGCGATGGTGATGTCCGCAATCTCACGGGCGATGGCAGCGCCATCGCTGATGGCTACGCCAACGTTAGCCGCCGACAGCGCCGGAGAATCGTTGATACCGTCGCCGAGCATGATAACCGTATGGCCTGCCGCGCGTTCCTGCTCGACAAAGTTTGCCTTGTCCTCCGGCAGAACCTCAGCGCGGTAGTCGTCCACGCCGACCTCAGCCGCGATAGCCGCTGCCGTGCGCTCACTGTCGCCGGTCAGCATAACCGTGCGCTGAATGCCAAGGGCACGCAGTGCCTTCATCACATCGCATGCTTCCGGACGGAGCGGGTCCGCGATGCAGATAACAGCCGCCAGCTCACCGCCGATCGCCAGATACAGATGAGAAAACTCAACCGGAAGTGCATCGTACTTCTCCTGCTCACCGACCGGAACCGTGCACTTCTCATCCTCGAAGATAAAGTGTGCACTGCCGATAACGACCTTCTTGTTTTCAACCATGCTGGAAATGCCGTGCGCTACGATATACTCAACCTGCGAGTGCATTTCCTCGTGCGCCAGATTGCGCTCACGCGCAGCGCGGACAACGGCGTTTGCCATGGAGTGCGGGAAGTGCTCCTCCAGGCAGGCTGCAACGCGCAGCATGTCGTCTTCGGAGCGACCGCCGAACGGGATAACCCTGGCAACAACCGGGCAGGCATGCGTCAGTGTGCCGGTCTTGTCAAATACAATGGTATCTGCCTGCGCGACAGCCTCGAGGAACTTGCCGCCCTTGACCGTGATATGATACATGCTTGCCTCACGCATGGCGGACAGGACCGCCAGCGGCATAGCCAGCTTGAGCGCACAGGAGAAGTCAACCATCAGCACGGACAGTGCACGGGTGACATTGCGGGTCAGTGCGTAGCTGAGCGCACTGCCGACCAGCGTATACGGCACCAGCTTGTCCGCCAGATTGGCGGCATGGCTCTCCGCAGCACTCTTCAGCTGCTCGGACTGCTCGATCATGGAAACGATCTTGTCGTAGCGGCTCTCGCCGGAGGACTGTGTGACCTCGATCACGCAGTCGCCTTCCTCGATGACCGTGCCGGCGTAAACCTGCGTACCCGGACGCTTTGCAACCGGCATGGATTCTCCGGTAAGCGACGCCTGATTAACCATGACTTCGCCTTCAACAACCTCACCGTCCAACGGGATAACGCTGCCCATGCGAACCAGAATACGGTCACCGACAGCGATGTTGGACAGCGGTACAAGCACCTCTGCGTCATCGGTCTTGAGCCATACTCGTTTTACGTTGAGCGACATGCAGCGTGCCAGATCGTCAACCGACTTTTTATGCGTCCACTCCTCGAGCAGCTCGCCAATATCCAGCAGGAACATAACCGAACCTGCCGTGGAGAAGTCCCGGCGTACCATCGAAACACCGATGGACAGCGCATCGAGCAGCTCAACCTTCAGCTCTCTGTGAATCAGGCGCTTGAGGCCGCGGCCGAGGAACGGCAGCGACAGCCAGATCGTGCGTGCAATCTGCAGCGGCGCCGGCAGGAACAGCGTGCAGGCAAACTTCGTAATAACCTTGCCGACCAGCTTTTCCTGATACTCACGGTTGAGCGCACGGCCGCTGTGGGTCGGCATCAGCGCCGTAACAGACGGTGCAGTATAGTTAAACTGAGCGATCGCGCGGATGATATTCTCGCGGTCACCGATGTAGCGGATGACAGCACAACAGGTGCGCTCGTGCACGGTTGCGCTGAGTACACCCGGCTGATTCTGCAGATACGCCTCCAGCAGATCAGCCTGCTCCAACGTCATGCGGTACTGCTTCATGCGCACACGAAGCCGTCCGCGGCTTTCGTGTTCAATGAATGCTTTCATAGTAAAATTACCTCCAGCTTACTTCCGGTAGATAGGAAAAGAGGGGCTCTGCCCCTCTTTGATATTCGTCCCATGAAAACCGGGAACATGTACCTCGGTTTTCATTCCCTAAGAGGGAGAAAGCTTCCGAACGGGAACTTTCGGGCGACTTTGGAACGGCTCACAGTCCGTTCTTCCTGTCCGCCAAACCACGGTTTGGCGACAGGTTCTTATGCCTCAACCGGAGCAGCAGTCGGGTCCTCATCGGTCAGCTCAACCTCAATGTCTGCATCCTCAACAGCAGCAGCCTCTGCCTCAGCAGCGCGCTTCTCGTTGATCTCCTCTGCGGAAGCGAGGATGTCGCCGACGTTCTCCTTAACGCAGTCAACGGTGTTCATAACGGTATCCTTCATGCGAAGAACCGCTGCGGTAGCATGGGTATATACGTTCTTAGCATCCTTGCTGCTCAGCAGCTTGATACCTGCGGAACCGAACAGAGTGCCACCAACAAATACGGCGATGTCCTTGTAAATCTTCTTCATAATATGTTCCTCCTATCAATCTCACTTGCGCTTACAGCCGGTAATCATCGTCATTACCATGCAGAACAACGCGGCCCATGCCCAAAAACGATGCTGCTTCATACAGTACACCTCCAAACATGGTGTGTTTTTTTGTTTGCGATTATCATATCACAATTTTCCCTGCTTGTCGCACAGCTTTAGACATGAAACGCACGGAATCGGACATTTTCGCAGTTTGTTGCCGCTAATTTTTAGTTTTATCATCAAAATAGTTGCATTTTGCTAACTTTTTCGAGCTTGTCGGCGGTACTGTGAGGGCGTCAGCTGATAGCGGCGCTTGAACGCCACACCGAACTGACTGGCGCTGTTATAGCCGACCGCCGCTGCAATATCCACGATGGAGAGCGGACTCCGATGCAGCAGTTCGGCAGCATGCTGCACCCGCTTTTCAAGCAGATACTGGTGAATCGGACGACCATAGGTCTGCCGAAATATATCCTTCAGGGCGGTTGGCGAAATGCGGAACCGTGCAGACAGCTGGTCGATTGTAAGCGGGTCGGACAGGTGCGATACCATATACTCCTGCACCTGCCTCACTGTATCGGTCAGATAGTGATCGCGGGAGACGGATTCCGGCGGTATCGTCAGCAGCGGACTGTCTGTACTGATGAGGTACAGCAGCTCAATGGCTTTGATTGCACTGTAGGCGGCTCTGTCCCGCTCCGGAACGGATTGCAGTGCCGCAGCCAGATTATCAATCCACACCGCGCTGCGCAGCACTACGCAGCCCAGATGCGGAGTGACTCGTGCTCTGATTCGTGCTGTGTTGACCGTCAGACGGCACGGTGCCGCTGCGCTCTGCTCGATGAGCACCAGCTCACCGCTGAACAATCCGTCCGCGACCGAAAGGCTCTGCACACTTGCGCCGAGCAGCAGCAGTACCTCGTGCTCATGCAGAAACACTTGCCGCCCATTGGTCATGGTCAGCCGCAGACCGCCCTGCCGGCAGAACAGCACCTCGCACGGCACCTCGGATGGCTCCGCAGGCATGGCCGGCGGCACGGTCAGCGCGCAGTCAAAATCGCACACGCGCACGCCATCCATCGGCTGGGTCCAGCGTACGCAGCCGGACAGCGATGCGCCGGTATTCGGTTTGAGCAGAGTTTCCAGCACTGCGATTTCCTCCGTTGGTATATATCGGTTTATTAGGTTAGATTTTGCTAACCTGTGTTGAAAAGCAAAGCCGCTGCAAGGCGGCCTTACTCTGCTCATTTATGCAGAAAGGAAAACAGTCCCTTTTTCTCATATCGCTCCTTGGAAAAGGACGTAACGGTGTAGCCGGTAGCGTTTACCGCATCGCGGACAGCCTGCTCATCGAGATCCTGCTCAGTGAGGATAACCGTCTGCCCCTTGCCGTGAGAGGAAGTGACCTTCTTCACGGGAAATGCCTTGCGAACCGCATCGTTGACATGGCTTTCGCACATGCCGCACATCATGCCGTCAACGCCGAGAGTAATTTTCAACATGGGTGTAATGCTCCTTTTGTACCCGAGCTGGTTAGCTTTTACTAACTAACAATATATCACGAAATAGCGCAGATTGCAAGGGGGAATCCTTAGTTTTGCGTAGGAGTTTGCTCATACAGGATTCGCCGCACCCGCGGCAGGGGCAAGAGGGGAGACACCCGCGGGTTCTACCCTCTTAACTCCCGTTTCCCTTTATTTCTTAGTCTGGCGCAAACCAGAGACCGGCGACCTCTTCGATAATGGGGAACGGCAGAGGATTTTTTCTTCCGTATCTTTCTCAACCTGTTCGCAGGGTCAGATAGTATTCTGCTACACAGACCGGAAAGTCTGCGCAGGCGCGACACAAGGTGAATTGCCCGTAGGGCAAGAGAGGGTCCCCTGGGGGATAACAGTGTCGCGCAACTCTTTGGCGCGTTGTACCGCACGGCACCTGCGGATTAGGCATTTGGTACAATTTATCCTCGTAGGTGCTGTCTATCATAACGCGCTAACGAGTTGCGCGGCACGGTTATGCCGCGCCTGCGTAGAGTAGCTCGTCTGTGTAGCAGAACGGTATCCAGCACTGCGTATAGGTTTCGGCATGGGAGCACACTGTGCTCCCCTACGGAAGAAAAAATCCTCTGCCGTTCCCCATATTTCGGAGCGGTCACATATCGGTAATCTGCACCAGGCTATCCAAGGGAAAGGGGTGATTCTCAAGAGGGTGGAAACCGCAGGTGTCTACCCTCTTGTGCGCCCGCGCGGCGTCAGCGCAGATTCCCTCGCTTCGCAAGCGCCCCACTCCCGATGAGCATATAATCAAGATTGACAAATACCCGCAAAAAGGGTATACTAATCTTACCTGCGGGTATGGCGGAATTGGCAGACGCGCCAGATTTAGGTTCTGGTGTCCTCGACGTGCAGGTTCAAGTCCTGTTACCCGCACCAGCAAAAAAACGCTGTGGAATCTCTCCACAGCGTTTTTCTTTTGCCGATTTTTACTTGGACAGCTTGCTCTGTGCCTTCTGCTCAAAGCGCTCCTTGGCTACGATGGCGCGCTGGTGCGTGCCTTCACCGATCAGGCCTGCCTCATCGTATGCGGCAACCTTGAAGGTAAGCATCTTGCCGTTCGGCGCGATCTCGGTCAGCTCGGTCTCGATGCGGACTTCCATGCCCTCCGGCGTAGCGGCAACGTGGCTTACGTTTACCAGCGTGCCGACCGTGGTCTTGCCCTCTTCCAGCTCACCGGCTACACTGCCTGCAGCAGTGTTCTCGATGGCTGCAATCATCATCGGGGTTGCAAACACGGATACCAGACCGCTGCCGACATTGCATGCCAGCTGATCCCTGGTTACGGTAAACTTCTTCTCGCCCTTAATACCAACCTGCATTGGAATCTCTCCTTTTTTCTATAGTAAGGTAAATTACTTTCTGCGGATCTCAGTCATGCCGCCCATATACGGCTGCAGCGGCTTCGGGATTGCAACCGAGCCGTCCTCACGCAGGTTGTTCTCGAGGAATGCGATCAGCATACGCGGAGGTGCAACAACGGTGTTGTTCAGCGTGTGTGCGAAGTACAGCTCCTTCGGATTCTCCTTGCTGCGGACACGGATGCCCAGACGGCGAGCCTGTGCGTCGCCAAGGTTGGAGCAGGAGCCGACCTCGAAGTACTTCTTCTGACGCGGAGACCATGCCTCTACGTCGCAGGACTTAACCTTCAGGTCAGCCAGGTCGCCGGAGCAGCACTCGAGCGTGCGAACCGGAATGTCCATCGAACGGAAGAAGTCAACCGTGTTCTGCCACAGCTTGTCATACCACATCTTGCTCTCTTCCGGCTTGCAGACAACAACCATTTCCTGCTTCTCGAACTGGTGAATACGGTATACGCCGCGCTCCTCGATGCCGTGTGCGCCGACTTCCTTACGGAAGCACGGAGAGTAGCTGGTCAGGGTCTGCGGAAGGGTTTCCTCATCGTTGATGGTGTCGATGAACTTGCCGATCATGGAGTGCTCGGAGGTACCGATCAAGTACAGGTCCTCGCCCTCGATCTTGTACATCATGTTCTCCATTTCCTTAAAGGACATAACGCCCTTAACGACATCACCGTGGATCATGAACGGCGGAATGTAGTAGGTAAAGCCGCGGTCGATCATGAAGTCGCGTGCGTAGGACAGGATGGAGGAATGCAGACGGGCAATATCGCCCTTCAGGTAGTAGAAGCCGTTGCCGGAGGTGCGGCGTGCAGCATCGAGGTCGATGCCGTCGAAGGACTCCATAATATCAACGTGATACGGAACCTCGAAATCCGGAACGACCGGATCGCCAAACTTCTCAATCTCAACATTCTCGGAGTCGTCCTTGCCGATCGGAACGGACGGGTCAATGATGTTCGGGATGACCATCATACGGTTCTTGACTTCCTCAGCGAAGGTCTTTTCATCCTCCTCGAGCTTGGTCATCTCATCGGCCATTGCCTTAACCTCGGCCTTGATCTTCTCGGCTTCTTCCTTCTGGCCCTTTGCCATCAGACCGCCGATCTCCTTGGACTTCTTGTTGCGCTGTGCACGCAGCTCGTCACAGCGGGTCTTGGCTGCACGGTACTTCGCGTCAAACTCGATGACCTCGTCAACCATCGGGATCTTCTCGTCCTGGAACTTCTTCTTGATGTTTTCCTTTACCGCATCCGGATTGGTGCGGACAAATTTGATATCCAGCATTGTTTCTATATCTCCTTTTACATTATATACATATTATTCTGCCGTGTCGTTCGGCTCTGCATCCTGCGCTTGCTCAACCTGCTCCAGTGTCGCTTTGGCCGACTGGAACAGTTTGCTGATGTTCTCATCAAAGCCATCCTCGCTGCTGCCCAGCAAACGCTCCTCGCTGTATTTCGTCAGCATTTCGTCGTAGGTCTTGCGGGCATCCGCGGTCTGCTTAGCCGCCAGAGAAACGCCGATCTGCGCAAGGTACTGGTACACCTCACGCTCCTCCATACGCCGCTCGGTCGCGCCGACTACATCGGTTGCCGCCTGCTCACTGTCGAGCGTCTTGCGCACCTTATCCAGTGCAGTATTCTGCATGTCGTACTGCTTCTGCAAATCTTCCACTTTCTGGGTTGCGCCCTGTGCCACGGTCTGCTGCTGTGTCAGCTGCGAGCTCAGGTTTTTGACCTGCTTGTCCGCACGCGACTGCGCCACATAGCTGATCAGAATCAGCGCAATTGCTACAGAAAACAGTCCGACGATATAAAAGGTCAGCGTGGTGCGGCTGAGCTTTTTCTCCGGTTTGTTCTGTTCCGGCTGCTTATTCTGCTCGTCCATTGCTTGCCTCCTTTATACACGCAGGTTTCGGAGTGCTTCACTGAGCCGCTCCAAATCTTCTGCGCCGTAATATTCCAGCGTCAGCTGGCCGCTGTGCTTGCCCTGCTGAATGCTGATCTTGCGTCCGAGGACGCCCTCCAGCTCCTTCTCCAGCTCGGCAATGTAGTCCACGGAAACCTCAGGCGGCTGCTCAAGCTTTTCGACCGGTTTTTTGTTCATGCGCTTGGCCAGCGCCTCCGACTGACGGACCGACAGGCCGACCATCTGTCTGGCTGCCTCTACGCGCTTATCCTCCTCGTTTACCGCAAGGACTGCCCGCGCGTGACCGCCGGAGATTTCGCCTTCGCTGACCATCGTACGCACCTCGGTCGGCAAAGCCAGCAGACGCAGTGCATTTGCTACCGCCGAACGTGACTTGACCACGCGCTTGGAAACCTGCTCCTGCGTCAGTCCAAACTGCTTCATCAGACGCTCATAACCTTCGGCTTCTTCGATCGGGTTCAGGTCCTGCCGCTGCAGATTTTCGATCAACGCCAACTCCATGACCTCGTCTTCCTCGGCCTCAATCACCATCGCAGGAATATCTTCCAAGCCTGCCTGACGTGCTGCACGCCAACGGCGCTCACCTGCAATGATCTGGTAGTAGCCGTCCTTCTCGCCCTTGCGCACTGTGATTGGTGTGATGACGCCGTGCAGGCGAATGCTCTCTGCCAGCTCGTCCAGAGATACCTGATCAAAGGCCTTCCTCGGCTGATCGGGATTCGGCTCGATTTTTGCCAAAGGCAGTTTTTTTGTGCCGTTATCCAGACTTTCTTCCATCAAATCGCTGGTATCACTGCCGAAAAGGTTGGACAAGCCGCCTCCCAGACCCATTTTTGCGCCTGCCATCAGCTTCTCCCCTTTCGGTCATTTTTCTTCAGAATCTCGTCCGCAAGAGCCAGATAAGCCTCTGCGCCGCGGCACATTCTGTCGTAAGCTGTTATGGGCTTGCCGTGGCTGGGTGCTTCGCTCAGGCGTACGTTACGCGGCACAACAGCCGAAAATACCTCGCCTGGGAAGTGCTTTTTCACTTCCTCAACCACCTGAATCGACAGATTGGTGCGTCCGTCAAACATAGTCAGCAGCACGCCTTCCATCACCAGCTTGCGGTTGAGCGCCTTCTTTACCATGCGCACGGTCGTCATCAGCTGACTCAGACCTTCGAGCGCGTAATACTCGCACTGCAACGGCACCAGAAAGCTGTCGGCTGCACACAGGCAGTTGAGAGTCAGCAGACCGAGTGACGGCGGACAGTCGATAAATACATAGTCGTAATCGTCCTTCACCTGATCGAGTACGTTTTTCAGACGATACTCTCGGTCGGACATTCCAATCAAATCCAACTCAGCGCCCGCCAGATTAACATTTGCGCCCAGCAGATCAACCCACTTAGTCGATACGATAGCGCTCTTGACATCCGGTTGGTCGGCTACGATCAGGTCGTAAATCGAAGTTTCCAGTGAGCGCGGATCCACGCCAAAACCGGAGGTTGCATTGCCCTGCGGATCGAAATCACACAGCAGAACGCGCTTTTCGCGCTCCGACAACGCTGCCGCGAGGTTGATAGCGGTTGTAGTTTTTCCCACGCCGCCCTTTTGATTGGCAAACGCGATAATCTTCCCCATAGTCATTTCCTCTCGTCCATGGTTTTTTTCTACGGATTTCATTATATCACATTGCACTTTTAATTGCAAAGCAATCGCAGTATTTTTACAGCTGTTTCACGTGAAACATCAAGTATTTTGCCGTTTTATAGGATACAACTGGTAAATCAGCCGGCTTTTGTTTCACGTGAAACAAAAGAGAGCCGTTCGGCTCTCTTACCTTATTATATATATGTATATAATATATATGCGTTACACACTTTCCAATCTGCACACACTCTTATCCAGCAGTGCCGTCCGTAATAAACAATAAAAACCGTTGGGAAACACTGTCATGTTGCCCCTGTATAGGCTAAACCGCATGTGTAGCCGTACGTTATCTGTGAACTGCGAATCGTTTACGAAAGCCACGTAAGAGTAACCCGACTGCCGTTCCCCTTTTCGCAGCGATCGCCGCTCTCCGATTTTCGCCGTGCTATCTAAGGGGAAAGGGGAGAAAATCAGAGGGTGGTACTCATTTAATCCGCGCACGGCGCGGAAAAAAGGTTTAGTGGCCTACGGGCAAACCTTGGTGTCTACCCTCTTGTGCGCCCGCGCGGCATCAGCGCAGATTCCGTTTGCTTCGCAAGCAACTATCCCATGTTTCACGTGAAACAAAATCCGCCCTCCTGTGGAACAAAAGTGTTTCACGTGAAACATCAGCTCTTTGCGTGCGGAATATTGATTGTCAGCGTAATTCCATCCTCGTTTTCCTGCCGGTCTACGGTTGCACCGATTCCGGCATCCACCATTACGCCGACCGCCCGATTGAGCGTATTCAGGAAAAAACGCACATCCTTAATAAGCCGCACAACATTATCCTTATGCGGCGGCTCCGCTAACTCCGGATGCTTTTTCTGCTCCAGCAGGTTCTCGATGTACTCCTCCGATCGGCTGACGTTTAATTCGTTCTCGATAATATAGTGCGTTGCGTTCATCCGTTCCTCATCATCATGCAGACGCAGCAGACAGCGCGCGTGCCGCTCTGTAAGGTTCGCACTGCGAATCAATTCCATATTTTGCGGAGAAAGCCGCAGCAGACGCAGCTTATTCGCCACCGCAGACTGTGTTTTCCCCACTTTGCGCGCGGCTTCCTCCTGCGTCAGTCCGTACTGATCAATCAGACGCTTGAAACCGTAGGCTTCCTCGAAAAAGTCCAGATCACGCCTTTGCAGGTTCTCCACGAGCGCAATCGCCGAGGAATCTTCGTTATCCGCCGCAATCAGCAGACACGGTACGTCGTTGAGCCCCGCAACACGCGCAGCGCGCAGTCTCCTCTCCCCTGCCACCAGCTCGTAACCGCCTCCGGGCGCACGCCGTACGGTCAGCGGATTGAGTACGCCGTACTGCCGAATGCTCTCTGCCAGCTGCGCAATTGCCTCCGGATCAAAATATTTCCTCGGCTGATTGGGATTGCGCGCAATCTCACTCACACGAATACGCCGCAGCGTGCGATCCTCTTTGCCGGAAACCAGCGTTAATACAGACATCATGGTTAACCACTCTCCAATTCGTCTTATTCGTTCATTTTATTCGCGCTTATCTCTGCCGCACCACCAGCAGAATGTCGCCCTCGGTAATAGATTACCATATAATTACATATTGACAAGTAAAATCGACCGCGTAATCTGCAAAATTCAACGAAAATATGACAAATTATATCTGATATCTATAATTTTTCCCTATTTTCGGGCAAAAAATACCCTCTGTAATTTTCCGTACAGAGGGGTACTTTCCGTATATTTCTCGCCTGATTTACAGCGGCGAAGTCTGTATTTTCTTGAAGCGGCGCGGATACTTTTCCGGTGTTTCCTGCGTTTTCTGCAGGCGCACGATGGCGCGGGAAACCTCATCGAACGGCACAGTGTAGTGCAGCACTTCAGCGTCCGGCGCACCGAGAATCGTGCGGGCGTTTGCCGCTGCTTCGACTTCCTCTGTGCAGTCCTCGGCCTTCATGGCAAGGAACGCACCGCCGACCTTGACCATCGGCAGCGCAAGTTCACTCAGCACGCGCAGATCGGCTACCGCACGCGACACCGCAAGATCAAACGTGCCGCGGTTGTCTCTGGCGTAATCCTCCGCACGGGCATGCACCGCCGTAACGTTGGTCAGGCCCAGTTCAGCGATGACCTCATTTAGAAAATCAATGCGCTTGCGCAGTGCATCGAGCAGCACAAACTCGGTCTGCGGGCACAGAATCGCCAGCGGCATGCCCGGAAAACCGGCTCCCGTTCCCACATCGAGCACGCGTCCATCCTGCGGCATATACGGTGCAAGTGCCGCGCAATCGAGGAAATGCCGGGTCACGATTTCGGTCGGATCGGTAATGGCAGTCAGATTCATAACCTTGTTTTTCTCGCGCAGAATCTCGGAATAACGCAGTAAGTTGTCCGCTGCAGACGGACACTCTGCGACGCCCAGCTCGCGCAGACCGGCGGTCAAAAGCTCGCGTTCGGTCATGCCTTTTCCTCCTTTTTATGGGTCTCGATGTAGATCATCAGCGCCGTGATATCCGCCGGTGAAACGCCCGAAATACGGGCCGCCTGACCGAAATTCAACGGCTTGACGGCGTTCAGTTTCTGGCGTGCCTCCAGTCGCAGCGAGTCCACCTCGTTGTAGTCCAGATCGAGCGGCAGCGGGCGGCTCTGCAGCTTACGGTACTGCTCCACATCACGCATCTGGCGCTCGATATAGCCCGCGTATTTGACGCGAATTTCCACTTGCTCACGGATAACAGCAGGCAGCTCCGGACGCTCAGGATCGAACATTGCAAGGTCCGCATAGCTGAGTTCCGGACGGCGCAGCAGGTCGATCAGCTTACAGCCCGCCTTGAGCGGTGTGGAGTTTTTGCCCGCAAGAAAGCCGTTCAATTTATCGCTCGGCGCAACGCCGACCGAGGCTGTGCGGTTGATCTCTGCCTGCACGGCTTCGTACTTTTTACGTACTTTCTCTCCGCGTTCCGGCGGATTTAAGCCAACTCGAACACCAATCGGCACCAGACGCTCATCTGCGTTATCCTGCCGCAGAAGCAGGCGGTATTCCGAGCGTGAGGTCATCATGCGGTAGGGTTCGCTCGTGCCGCGCGTCACCAGATCGTCGATCAGCGTACCGATGTAGCCGTCCGCACGGTCGAGTACAAGCGGCTTCTCACCCTTGATTTTGAGCGCAGCATTGATGCCCGCAACCAGTCCCTGCGCAGCCGCCTCCTCATAACCGGACGAGCCGCAGAACTGGCCTGCGCCGTACAGTCCGGGCACCTTTTTCGTCTCGAGCGTCGGCCGCAGCTCCAGCGGGTCGATGCAGTCATACTCGATGGCGTACGCCGGCCGCATAATCTCCGCGTTCTCCAATCCCTTGACCGAGCGCAGCATCTCCCGCTGCACGTCGAACGGCATGGACGACGAGAAGCCCTGCACATAGACCTCCTCGGTGTCCAGACCCATCGGCTCAAGGAACAGCTGGTGGCGCGGCTTATCCGCAAAGCGCACCACTTTGTCCTCGATAGACGGACAATAGCGCGGTCCCACGCCCTCAATCTGGCCGCCGTACAGCGGCGAACGGCTCAGATTTGCGCGGATGATTTCATGTGTTTTCGCGGTCGTGTAGGTCAGATAACACACCGCGCGATTGTCCGGCGGGTGGTCGGTATCGAACGAAAACGGGATGATCTCATCCTCACCGGCCTGCTCCGCCAGATCGGTATAATTAATTGAACGGCGATTGATGCGCGGCGGCGTACCCGTCTTAAACCGCTGCAGCCGCAGTCCCAGACCGCGCAGTGACTCGGTGAGCGGCTTGGCTGCCGCCATGCCGTCCGGACCGGATTCGCGGGTGTACTCGCCGATGATAACGCGTCCGCCGAGGAATGTGCCGGACGCAATGACAGCCGCCTTGACCGGATGGCATGCACCGATAGCGGTAACAACCGCAGAAACGGCACCGTTCTCCACCTCAACGGACACGATCTCGTCCTGCATGAGAAACAGGTTTTCCTGCCGCTCAAGCGTGTGCTTCATATACTCTCTGTATTTAATACGGTCGGCCTGTGCACGCAGCGAGTGCACTGCCGGTCCCTTGCCGCGGTTGAGCATGCGGTACTGAATGCAGGCCGCGTCAGCCGCACGCGCCATCTCACCGCCGAGCGCATCTATCTCGCGTACAAGGTGTCCCTTGGCTGTGCCGCCGATCGCCGGATTGCATGGCATATTGCCTACGGCGTCCAAATTGATCGAAAAACACGCTGTTTTTGCACCCAAACGTGCTGCAGCCAGTGCCGCCTCAATACCGGCATGACCGGCGCCGATCACCGCTACATCAAAACTCTCCGCCGGAAAAACCGTCATTGGCGCTCTCTCCCCTTTCAAAAAAATCCTGTGATTTCGGTTGTGTGAAACCTGTGCGTAATTGTTGATAACTCTGTGGATACTGTTGATAACTTGTGAGTTTTTGACCACAATATTATACTTAATGTTTTATTTATAAATTATTATTACATATAGTTGTTAAATATAGGGCATTTTTTTTAGTTATCCACTATATTTCGTATGCCGCCCGCAGAAAGCTGTGCACAAGGCAAATTCCCCGCTTTTTTCCTGCGGACATACAGTATATATCATACACGATTTCAGCATAAAATAAAAGAGGACGTTTGCACAGATTGCAAACGTCCTCTCTGAATTTTAAGTGCAATTTCTCTTAATAACAGCTGCAGCAGCATCACTTTCCGACGCAGAAGTCGCTGAAAATGCGGGTAACGACCGCATCGGTCACGGTTTCGCCGGTGATCTCGCCCAGTGCGGTAATCGCGCCCTCGGCATCCATCACGACCGCATCCGGCGTCATACCGGATTGCGCCGCATACAGCGCCGCTTCACAGCGTTCGGCAGCACGCGCCAGCGCCGCCGCCTGTCTTGCGTTGGTGATGAGCGCACCGTCAAACGCGCCGTCTCCCAGACCCACGGTTCGCGGAATAAGATTGAGCAGCTTATCCAGTCCGTCACCGGTTTTCGCAGAAAGCGGCACGATGTGCAGGAAGTGCTTCTTGAGCAGCTTTTCATCCAGCTGCTGCGGCAGATCGACCTTGTTCACAACCGCGATCGCGCGGTGGCCTGCCGAGCGTGCCAGCACGAGCATATCCTCGTCGCTGATGGGCTTGGAGCCATCAAACACAGCCAGGATGAGCGAGGAAGCCGAAGCCTCCGCCATCGCCCGGTCAATGCCCGCCTGCTCGACCGGATCGTCCGTGTTGCGCAGACCCGCCGTATCGGTCACGCGAAGCAGAATCTGTCCGACCTTGACATTCTCCTCGATGAGATCGCGGGTCGTGCCCGGAATATCAGTCACGATCGCCCGCTCGCGACCGAGCAGCGTGTTCAGCAGCGTGGACTTGCCCGCGTTCGGTCTGCCGAGGATGACGCACGGTACGCCTTCTCTAAGAATACGGCCGCGCTCGTAGCTTTCCGCCATGCTGTACAGACGGCTTGTTGTGCGGTGCAGCAGCGCCGCCGCGTCCTCGAACAGCACCGGATCAATGTCCTCGTCCGGGAAATCCACGACCGCGTGAAAATGCGCCACCATGCCGAGCAGCTCATCGCGCATCTGCTGCACGGGAGAGCCGACCGCGCCCATGACCTGTGCCGCCGCATTCTGCGCCGCCTCAGCGGTACGCGCGGTGATCAGATCATGCACGGCTTCGGCCTCAGAAAGGCCCATTTTGCCGTTTAAGAAGGCGCGGCGAGTAAACTCACCTGCCTCTGCCTGCCGCACGCCCTGCGCGAACAGAGCGTCCAGACCGGCACACAGCACGGCTGTCGAGCCGTGGCACTGCAGCTCCGCCATCGTTTCACCCGTATAGGTGTGCGGTGCGTGCAGCGCGACAGCGTAGCAGCAGTCGATCACATTGCCGGACTTGTCCGTCAGCGTGCCGTAAACCAGCTTCTGCGAGGGTGCTTCCGTAAGCGGCTTGCCGTTCTTCGCCTGAAAAACGGCATTTATCGCTTCGATTGCGCGTTCACCCGACACGCGGATCAAACCGATCGGTCCGCCGGAGGAGGAAATTGCGGCAATCGTATCGTTCATAACGAATACCCCGATTTAACCGCGGTCACGGTTGCGATAGCTGTTATCCGGCGCAATAACAACGCGGCGACCCGGCTCGGTGCCGGTCGAATAGGTGGTCACACCGTTGAATTCCTGCAGCGCGGCATGGATAATGCGGCGCTCATACGGGTTCATCGGCTCGAGCGTCATGGAACGATGCGCCTTAACGACCTTCATCGCCATCTTGCGGGCCAGACGCTCCAGGCTTTCCGCGCGCTTCTCGCGGTAGTTTTCGGTATCGACAGACAGACGAACGTGCTCATCCAGTGCGTTATTCAGCACCAGAGAGCCGAGGTACTGGATGGCATCCAGCGTGTCGCCGCGGCGGCCGATGATCGGGCCCATATCCGGACCGGAAATCTCCAGACGGAGCTGGTCGCACTCTACCTGCGGCAGGGTCTTAACCTGACCCTCAACGCCCATCTTTGCCAGCAGACCGGTTACAAAATCGGTAGCCAGCTTTTCCGCCTGCTGCATGCCTGCTTCGGAAACCGGGATCAGCTCACGCTCCTTGGGAACGGACGGTGTGATCGGACGGTCCTCACGCGGGCGGCGCGGACGGCGGTCACGGCCATTGCGGTCGCCGCGGTCACGGCGCGGACGGTCGCTGCGCTCACGGCGCGGCGGACGCTCAAACTCCAGCTTTTCCGGTACAAAGTCTGCCGGAGCAGCCTTTACCAGACGCGGCGTGTTATCATCCGTGGTGATGGACAGCTTCTGCGGCTTCTCTGCGGGTTTCTCCTGCTTCGGAGCCGGCTTTTCTGCCTTGACAACAGGCTTCTCCTGCTGCTTGGGTTCGGTCTTGGGCGCAGGCTTGCGCTCCTCCTTCTTAACCTCCGGCTTTGCCGCCGGAATGTCCGGTGCTTCGTAGGTTACGCGCACGCGTGCCGGCGTTGCGCCGATACCCAGAAAGCCCTTTTTGCCGATCTCGAGTACCTCTACCGATACGTCGTCACGCTCCAGACCGAGCTGCTTGAGAGCATTCTCGACTGCTGCGTCACGGTTTTCACCGGTAGCCTCAAAAAACTTCTGCATGATTTACTTGTCCCCCTTTTTGTTCTTTGCGTTCTGGGACTGCTGCTTCTGTGCAGCCTTGTGTGCTTCACGCTTGGCCTGCTTCTCTGCCTCGATGCGGGCAGCCTCAGCAGCCTGCTTGGCCTCCTGCTTGCCGCGGAGCGTCTTGGTGAGGATGATCTCCTGTACGCAGGTAAATACGTTGTTGAAGATCCAGTAGATGCCGATCGCACCCGGAAGAATGAACGCAAAGTACAGCGACATCAGCGGCATCATAAAGTTGAGCATCTTCATCTGACCTGCTGCCGCAGAGTTCTGCGTGCCCTGCATCTTCTGCATGATGTAGGAGGACAGGAATGCGGTCAGACCGGACAGGATCGGAATGATCCAGATAATGCTCGGATGAGAGATAGACGGCGTATCAGCCAGATTCAGACCAAAGAAGTGGAAATCCAGCGGGAAAATGGTCTCGCCGCTCTGCAGGCAGTTGGTAACAGCATCCGAGAAATGGCCGCTTCCGTCCACGAAAGCGTTCAGCTTCTCGGCGATCAGGATCTGAACGGTGTAGTTTGCGCCCGCAAGCTGATCCAGACCGATCATCTGCGCCAATGCGATAACTGTCTCGCGGCTCAGGCCGACGATGTACTGCAGCGGCTGCTGAACCGCGTAGTACAGACCCATCATGATCGGCAGCGGGATGAGGTTGGGCAGACAGCCGCTCATCGGGCTGACGCCGTGCTTCTCATACAGCTTCTGCATCTCCTCGTTGAGCTTGACACGGTTGTTCGCGTACTTCTTCTGCATCTGCTGGAGCTCGGCGTTCATCGCGCTCATGGCGAGCATACTCTTCTTGCTCTTGATGGTCAGCGGGATGCAGACCAGCTTTACCAGCAGCGCGAACAGGATAACGGCGATACCGTAGTTCTGCACGATGCTGTACAGCCACTGCAGCAGCAGGCCGAACGGTCGAACGATCAAAATACCGAACAGCTTCGGATCTTTGATCAGGTTAGAAAGTTGATCCAGGGTCATAAAAACCTCCATGTTAAATTGTAAAACGACACAGTGAAAAGGATTTTGCAAAGCAAAATCCTCACTTTACCGCCGTAAGGCAGTATAAAACATGATCCCGTTCCTATTATGGAACCGGATCATAGGGTCCTCTCTTAGAGAAAGGATTGCAGCGGCAGATGCGCTTAAACGCCAGCCAGCCGCCCTTAATCGCGCCGTATTTCTCGATGGCCTCGATCGCGTACTGCGAGCAGGTCGGGATATACCGGCAGCAGGGCGGTTTGTTTGGAGAAATATACCGGCGATAAAACCGGATCATCGCCAGCAGCAGCCGCTTCATGTCCGAGCTGCCGCAACCTTGTTGTCCTTCAAGGCGCGCAGCAGCGATTTTTCGATTTCCTGATAGCTTGCGCCTACGGCCCGTACCCGTGCGACCAGCACAAGGTCGATGCCGTCGGCAAATTTGTCCTCGTTGAGACGGTACGCCTCACGAAACAAACGCTTGATGCGGTTTCTTTTCACCGCACACGCCAGCTTGGCACTGACGGTGAGTCCCAGCCGGTTGTAGCCGAGCTTGTTCCTGCGGCAGTAGATCACAACGTGTTTTCCTGCCGTGGACACGCCACGATGATACAATCGGCGGAATTCGTGGTTTTCCTTTAAGGATACTGTTTTTTTCATCTTCTGATGCTCCCGTTTTTTCCTGATGCCCTCGAAAAAAACGTATTTTTTCTTTGCATCTGATGGTTTGCAAAGCTGATTTTACTGTTTCGTTCGTTTCGGTCAGTAAAATCCGAACCTGAATACCGTATTTTCGCTGCATGGACTGCACCCTAAACAGGGTGACACCGCTCCAGACAGCGATTGCTTGAGTGGTGTTGCCCGTAAACGAAAAAACGAGCCGCACGAATGCGGCTCGTTACGAACTCTTTTGCGCCGCTGGCGCGAATTTTCAGGAAGTCTGAATACTTCCTTTACAGGCTGTCATTAAGCAGACAGCTTAGCGCGACCCTTAGCGCGACGGCGTGCAAGTACCTTGCGGCCGTTGGACGTGGACATACGCTTACGGAAGCCGTGCTCCTTGGAGCGCTGACGCTTCTTCGGCTGGAACGTTCTCTTCATAACTTTGTGCACCTCCCTGTTCTAAAATTTACAGATGGGCACCGGCATAGGTCCGGCGCAAGACGCGGGCATATGCCGCTGCCTGTCTGCATAATAGGATACGATATTTATTATCCTATATAGGTTCGATTTTGTCAAGCATTTTTTCCGACCCTCGGAATGGATTTCAGCAGTTTGCACAGGTTGTCAACATGTTGTGGATAAGTAGAAGCATCTGCTCAATGTCTTGCGTAATCACGGTTTTCGGCAATCTGTGGATTTTCGGATTTTCGCGGAAAAGCCGCCAATTTTCGATGAATTTTTGCATAAATTCCGCAGTTTTCATAAAAAACGCCGTGCATTTTTTCAAACCGGCTTTAATTTTCGATTATTTCGACGCAAAAAACGCCGATTTTTTTTAATTCTGCGAAGTAAATAAACCGGTTCGACTGTTCAAAATCATGCTGCCGCGCGGCACGCCGCCGGACAGTTATCCACATCGACGCATTGAACTTGTGGATAAAATATGCTATTATAAAATAGAATCATTATCGACAGGAGGCGCCCTATGGCAAACAATATATTGGAGATGGCGCTCGAGCAGCTGGACTTCCCTCCTTCCACCATTTCCGCTTGGTTTGACGACGTAACGGTCGTTTCCTTTGGGGATAATCGGCTGGTGCTGCACTCTCCGGTACCCTTTAAGAAAGAATTTATCGAGTCCAAATTTATCGCTCCTCTGCAGGAGGTGCTGCACAACCTGACCGGCGACCCGATCACGGTCGTTGTAGTGACCGGCGAATACACCGCGCCGAGCACGAGCACTTCTCCGTATGACGACTACACATTTGAGCGTTTTATCGTTGGTTCGAGCAACAAATTCGCGCATGCGGCTGCACTTGCGGTTTCGCAGCGCCCGGCGGCAGAGAACAACCCGCTCTTCATCTACGGCAACTCAGGTCTGGGCAAAACGCATCTGATGTATGCGATCGCAAACGTGCTGCGCCGCACCCATCCGGAATACCGCATTATATATGTAAAGGGTGAGGATTTCACCAACGAGCTGATCACCGCCATCCAGGAAGGCAACGTACAGGCGTTCCGCAACAAGTACCGCATGGTTGACCTGCTGCTGCTGGACGACGTGCAGTTCATCGCCGGCAAGGAGCGCACGCAGGAAGAATTTTTCCATACCTTTAACGCGCTTTATGAGGCAAAAAAGCAGATCGTGCTCACTTCTGACCGTCCGCCGAAGGAAATCAACACGCTCGAGGACCGCATGAAGACCCGTTTTGAATGGGGTCTGCTGGCTGATATTCAGCCGCCTGATTTTGAGACCAGAATCGCCATTATCCGCGATAAAGCGGTCAAAATGGGCGTTGAACTGCCCGATGACGTATCCAACTACATTGCAGAGAATATTCAGGCAAATATTCGCCAGCTCGAAGGCGCAGTCAAAAAAATCAAGGCCATGCACGAGCTGATGGGCGAACGCATCACGGTTTCGCTCGCGGAAAACGCGATCGACGCACTGCGCACCGAGAATCCGGGTCTCAATCCGACACCGGAGCGCATTATGGAAGCGGTAGCGAACTACTTCTATATCCCGGTCGAGCAGATGATCTCGCAGAACCGCTCCAAGGATGTGGCCTACCCGCGGCAGATGGCGATGTACATGATCCGGCAGGAGCTTGAATACTCCTTCCCCGATATTGCAAAGATATTCAAACGCGACCATACCACCGTCATGCACGCCTGCAACAAGATCGAGGAGGAGCGCAAGAACTCCCGTGAGACCGAGGACGTCATCAAAAAGCTGCATAATAATATCCGCGGCGACGGCTGATCTTTGCCGTGCATTCGTGCAAAACGGCTTTTCCACAGTCTAAAAATGCACAGTTCAGTTATCCCCAGCCATCCTGTGGATTCCACATGGATAACTCTGTGGATAAATAACGGGGTTATTTTCGCTGTGTATCGTTTATTTTTTCATCCACAACCTCCTGTGTACGACATTTCCCGCGCCATACCTGAGGATTTTTGGGTTTTCCCCAATTTCCCCAGGTACTACTACGAATACTATATCCTATCCTTCTGTTATGTGTGATCTTTCGAGTCTCTGGCGACGCAGGCCAGAAGCTGTTCGCCCACTGCGGACATGGTCATTAGATGATGTGTGCAATCGCACAGTATTCGCTGGTGTATATTTATAAATATGCAAACACTGCATAAATCGACTCTTTTTTTATTTCCAGTTCTGAGAGGAGCAACTATGAAGTTTTCCTGTGAAAAAGAAACCCTGCTGAATCTGCTCAACATCGCCTCCCGCGCAGTAACCGGCAAAAGCTCGATGCCGCTGCTCGAAGGTCTGCTGCTGGCAGCCGATGCAGATACCCTGACCATCACCGGCTACGACCTGTCCATGGGCATTCGCACGACCGCTCAGGTCGATGTGGTAGAACCCGGCAGAATCGTACTGAATTCCCGTCTGTTCTGCGAAATCGTGCGCAAGCTGCCGCAGGACGTAGTCTACCTTGAGACCGACGACAAGCTGATGACCACCATCAAGTGCGGCCGTTCGGTATTCAACCTGATGGCCAGCGAGGCCGACGAGTATCCGGCTCTGGCTGATGTGGCCAGCGACAAGGGGCTTTCTCTGCCGCAGCCCATTCTCAAGAGCATGATCGCGCAGACCATTTTCTCGGTTTCGGACAACGAATCCAAGCCCATCCATACCGGCTGCCTGTTTGAAATCGAAGGCAACCGTCTGAACGTCGTGGCCGTTGACGGCTACCGCCTGTCTGTACGCCGCGAGACCGTCGAGGGCGTTCCCGGTGATATGAAGTTTGTTGTGCCGGGCGCGTCCCTGCGCGAGATCGAACGAATTCTGGGCGATGATGACGATATTGTCGAGATTTTTCCGGATTCCAAGAACATTTTGTTCCGCATCGGCGGCACGACTCTCATTACCCGTCTGATCGACGGCGAGTTTCTCAACTACCGTGCAGCCATTCCGAAGGAGTTCGAGCACGAGGTTTCGGCGGATCGCCAGGAGCTGATCCAGTGCATCGAGCGTGTCTCCCTGATCGTGTCGGAAAAGCTGAAAAACCCGATCCGCTTCCATTTTGACGGCTCGTATGTGCAGATGTCGTGCGTGACCGCGATCGGCAAGAGCTATGACGAATGCCCGTTTGACGGCTCGATCGAGAACCTTGAGATCGGCTTCAACAATCGCTACATTCTGGAGGCGCTGCGCGCGGCCGGCGATGAGCAGGTGAAGCTGCAGCTCAAGGGCGCACTCAACCCGATGATCATTTCGCCGATGGAAGGCGATAAATACACCTATCTTGTACTGCCTGTGAGACTGAAAGCCAATGACTGAAATTAAAATTGAAACCGAATTCATCAAACTTGATGCACTGCTCAAATTTGCAAACCTGGTAAGCTCCGGCGGCGAAGCGAAGATCCGCATTGCCGAGGGCGAAGTGCTGGTAAACGGCGAAATCTGCACCATGCGCGGCAAAAAGCTGCGTTCCGGTGATACGGTGGAGCTGGACGGCGCGAAGGTCTGCATCAAATAAAATAAACACTGCGTACGATAACGAACGCAATTTTGTGTGTTCGTTATTGTACAAATCGTCTGATATGGAGAAGCCCATGTACATCAAGTCGTTAAAACTGCAGAATTTCCGCAACTACGCGGACGAATCGTTTGCGTTCGATCCGGCGGTCAACCTGATCTGCGGCGAAAACGGACAGGGCAAAACCAACCTGCTCGAAGCGGCAGCGGCCTGCTCGACCATGCGGCTGTTCCGCACGGCCCAGAAAAAAGAGGGGCTGCGGTTCGGAGAGAATCATGCTTTCATCTTTGCGGATTTTCTCGCGCAGGAGCGCGATGTTTCGCTTGAACTGCGGTTTTCCCGCACCAAAGCGATGGAAATCTACAAAAACGGTGTGCGGCAGAAACGCCAGTCGGACGCACAGGGACTGCTCAAAACCGTGCTGTTCTGCCCGGAGGATCTGATGCTCGTCCGTGCCGGAGCGGCGGCTCGCCGCCGATTTATCGATACCGCGCTGTGCCAGATGCGGCCCAACTACGCACGCTATCTCGAGGAATACAACCGTCTGCACGAGCATAAAACGCGCATTCTGCGCGACAGTGAAGAAAAGCCTTCCCTGCTCTCCATGTGGGAGGATTTCTCGCTTCGCATGGCGCATATCGGCGCGCAGATTATCCGCTACCGCGCGTACTACTGCCGTAAGCTGCTCAGGGCTGCGGCCGCCGTCTATGCGGATATTGCGCCGCACGAGGTGCTCTCCGGTGTATATAAGACCGTGTCGAGTGTCAGCGACCCGTTTACAGACGCACGGACGATCGAAAAGCAACTCATCGACCATGCGTTCAGCCATAAGACCGCTGAGATTGCAGCAAAAAGCTGTCTCTCCGGTCCGCATAAGGACGATTTGGAGCTGTTACTGGATGGCCGCAGTGCCGCTTCCTTCGGCTCTCAGGGACAGGTGCGGACCTGCACATTATCGCTTAAACTCGCCGAGCGTGAGCTGTTCTTCGACGAGGACGGCGAGTATCCGGTGCTGCTGCTCGACGATGTGCTCAGCGAGCTTGATCGCCGTCGTCAGGACTTTGTGCTCAACCGCATATCGGCGGGTCAGGTCATGATCACCTGCTGCGAGGACGGTATCTCGGAAAAACTGCGTGCAGGCGCGGTTTTCCATATCCAAAACGGCAAAAAATCCGCAGAAACACACTGAAATCACATATTTTTACAAACTATTGCACGGCGGGAACAGATACCACCTCGAAATTCCCTGCCGTGCCCTTGTTTTCTTTCAAAAAAACAGAGAAATATTTGTTTTTCCTTAGGTTTAGGGTACACAATTAGTGAAAAAAGTGGTATAATTAAATCTAGTTAGTAATTAGAAATTGGGGTGTCGCGCACCGCGCGATTATTGAAACGGATAGAAAATCCGCAGGACTTTAATTACGCATTACTAATTTCTAATTATTCCGGAGGAATAGAATGTATTTACATTTAGGTCAGGACTACATCGTGCCCTTGCAGAGCGTAGTTGCGGTGTTCGATATGGACACGGCGACCGCATCCAAGCGCACGCGCCTGCTGCTCGAACGCCTGCAGGACGAGGGACGGATCATCGAGCTGTACGACGATCTGCCGCGCGCGGCTGTGCTGTGCGAAAACGCCCTCGGTGAGACCCTGTACCTGACGCAGCTTTCTCCGCAGGCTATTCAAAGACGTGCGGAAAAGGGCTACGCCGTTTGATAATTGAAAATTGAGAATGGGTAATGGAGAATGAAGGTTCGGCGCGGTGCGCTGTGATTTAATAAAAGCATAACCGCGCAAGGATAGAGGCATTTTCCATTTTCAATTCTCAATTATTTTGTTCCCGCAATTTCTGGAAAGGAAATTTAACGATATGAGTGAAGAAATCGAAATCAAGGACGAAGTGCTCGACCTGAAGGTTACCGAGACCTATGATGAAAATCAGATTCAGGTACTCGAAGGCTTAGAGGCTGTCCGCAAACGCCCGGGTATGTACATCGGCTCTACCTCGGCACGCGGTCTGCACCATCTGGTGTACGAAATCGTCGATAACTCGATCGACGAGGCGCTGGCAGGCTACTGCACGCACATCGAAGTTACGATTGAAAAGGGCGATATCATCCGCGTTGCCGATAACGGCCGTGGTATTCCCTGCGGTATTCACCCGCAGATGGGCATCCCAACGCTCGAGGTTGTACTCACCGTCCTGCACGCAGGCGGCAAGTTCGACGGCTCCGGCTACAAGGTATCCGGCGGCCTGCACGGCGTTGGCTCGTCCGTTGTAAACGCGCTGTCTGACTGGCTGGAGGCCGAGGTACGCGATGGCCATACCAAGCACTACATGCGCTTTGAGCGCGGTGTAACGACCGTCAAGATGCGCGATACGCCGTGTGAGAGCGAGACCGGCACGACCATCCGCTTCCACGCGGACCCGGAGATCTTCGAGACTACGGTCTACGAATACGATGTACTCGAAAAGCGTCTGCGCGAGCAGGCGTTCCTGAACGCCGGACTCAAGATCACGCTGCGCGACGAGCGCGACGATGAGCCGGTCGAGGAGGTCATGCACTACGAGGGCGGTATCCGTCAGTTCGTGGAGCACCTCAACCGCACGAAGACGCCGCTGCACGATCAGGTGATCTACATGGAGGGCAGCCGCGATACCTCGATGGCCGAGGTTGCCATGCAGTATACCGACAGCTACAGCGAGCTGATGCTGTCCTTTGCCAACAACATCAACACCACCGAGGGCGGCACGCACGAGACCGGCTTTAAGGCCGCTCTTACCCGTGTACTCAACGATTACGGCAAGAAATACAAGCTGCTCAAGGACGATGAGTCCTTCAAGGGCGAGGACGCGCGTGAGGGTCTGACCGCGATTATCTCGGTCAAGCTGCAGGAAGCGCAGTTCGAGGGCCAGACCAAGACCAAGCTGGGCAACAGCGAAATGCGTGCGCTGGTGGACGCGATGGTTTCCGAGAAGCTGATGACCTTCTTTGAAGAGAACCCGCAGGTGGCCCGCACCATTATCGAAAAGGCGCAGACCGCCGCGCGTGCCCGCGAGGCTGCAAAGAAGGCGCGCGAGATGACCCGCCGCAAGTCTGCACTGGATTCGGCTTCCCTGCCGGGCAAGCTGGCGGACTGCATTGAAAAGGACCCGACCTACACCGAAATCTACATCGTCGAGGGTGATTCCGCAGGCGGCTCCGCCAAGGAAGGCCGCGACCGCCGTCATCAGGCGATCCTGCCGCTGTGGGGCAAGATGCTGAACGTCGAAAAAGCGCGTCTCGACCGTGTTTACGGCAACGACAAGCTGACTCCGATGATCACCGCGTTCGGCGCAGGCTTCGGTGATGATTTTGACCTCGCAAAGCTGCGTTACGGCAAGATCATCCTGATGGCCGATGCCGATGTGGACGGCAGCCATATCCGCACCCTGCTGCTGACATTCTTCTTCCGCTTCATGCGCCCGCTGATCGAACACGGCCATGTGTTCATCGCGCAGCCGCCGCTGTTCAAGAACGAAAAGGGCAAGGATGTCCGCTACACCTACACCGAGGAGCAGCAGCGCGACTGCATCGCTGAAATGGGCGACAATGTGCGCGTACAGCGCTACAAGGGCCTCGGCGAGATGGATCCGCAGCAGCTGTGGGAGACCACTATGGACCCGGAGCATCGTACACTGCTGCAGGTTACGATGGAGGACGCGGCAGCCGCCGATGAAACCTTTGCGCTCCTGATGGGCGAAAAGGTAGAACCCAGACGCGAATTTATCGAGCGAAATGCAAAATATGTAATGAATTTGGACGTATAAGGGAGAAAACTATGCTGTTTTTTGAAAATGATTACGGTTATGGCGCACACCCCAAGGTTTTAGAACATCTGGCACAGACGAATATGGAGCCGGTTTCCGGCTACGGCAACGATAAATTTACCGCTTCGGCGGCAGAAAAGATCAAAAAAGCGGCGGACTGCCAGGACGCTCAGGTGTATTTTCTGACCGGCGGCACACAGACCAACATGGTCGTCATTGATACGCTGCTCCGTCCGTATGAGGGCGTTGTGGCGTCCTCCTGCGGGCATGTGAATACGCATGAAGCCGGCGCCATCGAGTCCACCGGACACAAGGTGCTGACCGTTCCGCATAAGAACGGCAAGCTGGATGCGGACGATCTCCGCGAATATGTTCAGACCTTTTACGCGGACGCAAGCCATGACCATATGGTATTTCCCGGCATGGTGTACATCTCCCATCCGTCTGAATACGGCACGCTTTACACGAGAAACGAGTTGGAGCGCATTTCTGCCGTTTGCAAGGAGTTTGCCATGCCGCTGTTTCTGGATGGCGCACGCCTCGGCTACGGCCTCACGGCGGATACCGATGTGACGCTGGCAGACATCGCAAAGCTCACTGATGTGTTCTACATCGGCGGCACCAAATGCGGCGCACTCTGCGGCGAAGCCGTTGTGTTCACGCACGGAAATATGCCGCGCCAGTTTGTCACGATGGTCAAGCGCCGCGGCGCAATGATCGCCAAGGGCCGTCTGAACGCGCTGCAGTTCGACGCCCTGTTTACCGACGGTCTGTACGAGAAAATCTGCGCACCGGCGGTCAAACTCGCCATCAAGCTGCGCGATGGGCTCAAGGCCAAGGGCTATCGCTTCGCGATCGAGTCCCCCACCAACCAGCAGTTCATCATTGTAGAAAACAGCAGACTGCCTGAACTGAAAACCAAGGTAGTTTACAGCTTTATAGAGAAATATGACGCGGAGCATACGGTCATCCGTCTGGCGACCAGCTGGGCGACGACCGAGGAGCAGGTGGACGAGCTTCTCAGTATCCTCTAAGCGATAAAAACAGTCGTTTTCGGCTGAAAGCCAACACTTTTGGAGGCAAAATTAAAATATGAGTCAAGAATACGAACAGCAGAAAATCATGCAGGTCGATCTCGAACGCGAGATGAAGAAAAGCTATATCGACTATGCAATGAGTGTTATTGTCGGCCGCGCGCTGCCTGATGTGCGCGACGGCCTCAAGCCGGTACACCGCCGCATCCTGTACGCCATGTACGAGGACGGCCTGACCTCGGATAAGCCCTACCGCAAGTCGGCAACGACCGTCGGTAATGTGCTCGGCCGCTACCATCCGCACGGTGACGCATCGGTTTATGACGCGATGGTGCGTATGGCGCAGCCGTTCTCGCTGCACTATCCGCTGATCGACGGTCACGGCAACTTCGGTTCCGTGGACGGCGACCCTCCGGCAGCTTACCGTTACACCGAGGCCCGCATGGCCAAGCTGGCAAACTACATGCTGGCGGATATCAAGAAAAACACGGTCGATTTCCAGCCGAACTTCGATGAGGAGCGCCAGGAGCCGGTCGTACTGCCTTCCCGCTTCCCTAACCTGCTGGTGAACGGCTCGTCCGGTATCGCGGTCGGCATGGCGACCAACATCCCGCCGCATAATCTTTCCGAGGTCATCGACGGCACCTGCTATGTCATCGACCATCCGGAAGCCGAGATGGACGAGATCTGTCAGTTTATCAAGGGCCCGGACTTCCCGACCGGCGGCGTTATCATGGGCCGCAGCGGCATCCGTGCGGCTTATGCAACCGGCCGCGGCAAGATTAAGGTTCGCGCAAAGACCGAAATTGTTGATCTGCCGAACGGAAAGAGCCAGATTATCATCACCGAGATTCCGTACATGGTCAACAAGGCGCGTCTGGTCGAGTCCATGGCAAATCTCGTCAAGGATAAGCGCGTGGAGGGTATCACGAATATCCAGGACCATTCCTCGCGTGAAGGCATGCAGATTGTGGTCGATATCCGCCGTGACGCGAACGCGCAGGTCATCCTCAATCAGCTGTTCACCTACTCTCAGCTTGAGGATACCATTTCGATGATTCACATCGCGCTCGTGCCGGGTGCGGGCGGCAAGCTGCAGCCGCGTGTGCTGACGCTGCGCCAGATTCTCGATCAGTATATCGGCTTCCAGAAGGACGTTGTCGAGCGCCGCACGCGTTTTGATCTCAAGAAGGCGCGCGACCGTGCACACATTCTGGAAGGTCTCAAGGTCGCAACTGACAATATCGACCGCATTATCGCAATTATCCGTGCCTCCAGGAACGAGGCCGAAGCCAAGGAAAACCTGATGGCGGAGCCGTTCTGGATCGACCAGATTGCGCTGCTCGGCATCGTGGACGGCTCGGAGCACTTCGAGTTCCACCTCGACGAGCCGCAGGCGCAGGCCATCGTAGATATGCGTCTGGGCCGCCTGTCCGGTCTGGAGCAGGAGAAGATCAACGACGAGTATAAGGACCTCGAGAGCCGCATTGCGGGCTTTGAGGAAATTCTGTCGTGCGATGCGAATATTCTTGCTGTTGTCAAGCAGGAGCTGCAGGAAATCAAGCAGAAATACGGCGACGAGCGCCACACCCGCATCGAAAATGTAGCAGATGAGATTGACATTGAGGATCTCATAGAGCAGCAGGACTGCGCCTATACCCTCACCCACTTCGGCTATATCAAGCGCCAGCCGACCTCGGTTTACCGCGCACAGCGCCGCGGCGGCCGCGGTGTTTCTGCGATGAGCACCCGCGAGGAGGACTTCGCGAAGGACATCTTTACGGCCTCCACGCATGATACCATCCTGTTCTTCTCGGACAGAGGCAAGGTATACAAGCTCAAGGGCTATCAGATCCCGGAAACCGGCCGCTCGGCAAAGGGCATGAACATTGTCAACCTGCTGGAGCTTGAAAACGGCGAAAAGATCACCGCCATGTTCCCGATTCAGGAGTTTGCGGACGATAAGTTCCTGTTCTTCGTCACCCGTCAGGGTATTGCAAAGCGTATCGTGCTGAGCGACCTGCAGAACATCCGCCGCGCGGGTCTGCGTGCGCTCAACCTCAACGAGGACGACGCACTGGTTGACGTTCGCCTGACCGACGGCGAGCAGAACATCCTGATCGCCACCCACGAGGGCAAGGCCATCTGCTTTGACGAAAACGAGGTTCGTGCAATGGGCCGTGTGGCTACCGGCGTGCGCGGCATCAAGCTGGCCGAGGGCGATTACGTTATCGGTGCGGCGCGTGCCCGCAAGGACGCATATGTGCTCTCCATCACCGAGAACGGCTACGGCAAGCGTACCCCGGTCGAGGAGTTCACCGTGCATCATCGCGGCGGCGGCGGCATGATGCTGCATAACCTGACCGAAAAGACCGGTCTGGTGGCAGGCATTGCGGTCGTGGACAGCGAAAACGACGTGATGATTATCACCGATGACGGCGTTATCATCCGTACCGGCGTTGAGGAGATCCGCGAATGCGGCCGCGGCTCGCAGGGCGTTATTGTAATGCGCACCGGTGAGGACGTGAAGGTTATCTCGATTGCCCGCACGGACAAGGAGGAGGAAGACCCGGCAGAAGCCGAGGAAGAAACCTCTGAATCCGCTGAAAACGCAGAGTCCACCGAAGCAGCTGAAGAATAAACAGCAAAAGACGAGTCCGTTTGGACTCGTCTTTTTGTGCCTGAAAAACAGAAAAACCGCCTGTAAAGGCGGTTTTTTGACTTATACAGTTTTACGCGGTAGCGACTGCAGTATCCTCGACCTGCTCGTAAACGATGCTGATGATAGACAGCACCACGGTAGCGGTAGCGATGCAGATATGCTGCAGATCGTCGTTGATGCCATGCGGCTTAGTCGAAGTGCGGTAAGCCTCGTGCATCGTGGAAATGCGGTTCACGAGTGTGTCCACGGTCGTGGGCGGAATAATGGGACTTGCCCATTTCTCAAACTTATCTTCGGTCATACGGCGGCGAATTACCAGTGCAACGCGCTTTTCATAAACATAATGTGCGAGCAGATTGTGCTCGTAGATATCGTCGTTGTGCGGGTAGGTGAAAAAGTCGGTCATGTAGTGGCAGATTTCGCCGAGATCGACCGACAGCTCGCGTCCGTTGGTACGCCCGATGGTATACTTGTGCGTAAAAGTGCGGATTTTTTCCATCACCTCATCCATCATAATGGACGGGTTATGGCGTTTGGTGAGGTAAGTACCGGTCAGATCCGGTTTCAGATTGCCGTAAATAAAACCGCTCTGATCAAAGGTCACGCCGCAGGTCTGCTCAACGTAATCCATCAGCAGATTTGCAACGCGAATGTGGGATACGGAATCCATTTATCAGTCCTCCAAGACGGAACATATGTTAATGCTAACAGTAAATATTAAATTAACAATTTCTTAACACCCGAAAAGCATCCTCTCCGCTTTTCACGATTAAAGGTAGTATAGCACACTTTTTGCACATTGTCTCGCTTTTTTGAAAATTGTAACGCAAACAACACAGAATGTTAACAATTTTGCGGATTATCACAATTTAAGTTGCATTAAATTGGTTATCTTGCCCGGTATTGCTCGCTCTTGAATTTGATTTTGCCCTCAAGTGCCTTGCGCAGACGTGCACACATGGCTTCCTTGTCCTGATTGAGCGTGCCCGCCAGATTAACGTAGTTAGACGCGTGATTTGCACGGAAAACACTGCCCTCGGAGTCGATATGCTCGAGCAGGATGAGGGTTTCGTGCGCAATTTCAATCGGGTTCATCAGGTAGAAACGGCCCTCCTGCCAGTCGCGCATGAGCGGCGTCGGCAGCTCAAACAGCAGGGTCAGCAGGCCAATGTACTCCGGCTTCATGCGGGAGAGCGCTTCTGCGGTCTTGATGGCGTGCTCCTCGCTCAGCTCCAGCGAGCCGAGACCCGCAATGCAGGTAACGGACAGCTTCATGCCGGCTTCCTTGACCATCAAACCCGCATGAACGATCTCATCGGCGGTTTCGCCCTTGTTGATGCGGCGCAGTACCTCATCCGAGCCGGATTCCAGACCCAGATAGATCATATCCAGACCCAGATCGTGCAGCATGTTCAAATCTTCCTGCTTTTTGCACAGAATGGACGCCGGAGAACCATAGCTGGTAACGCGCTCGCACTCCGGAAATACCTTCTTGATGTAGCGCAGGATTTCTGCCATGTGCTCGGGACGGCACATCAGCGCATCGCCGTCTGCCAGAAAAATACGGCCGACACGGCGGTATATGCGGCGTGCTTCATCAAAATCAGCCTTGACCTCCTCCAGCTTGCGCACGCGGAAACGCTTTTCCTTGTACATATCGCAGAAGGTGCACTTGTTGTGGCTGCAGCCGATGGTGACCTGCACAATCAGGCTGTATGCCTCAGAGGGCGGACGAAAAACTCTGCCTTCGTATTCAATCATGGGTAAAACTCCTTATTTTAGCTATTTGGATAAACAAAACGGACGGAGTATTCCGTCCGTTTGCTGGTAACATTGGGTTAGTCCTCTTCGGCTTCCGGCTCTTCCTCGGCCTCAGTCTGAGGCTCCTCAGCCGCCGGTTCAGCAGCCTTGGGGGCATCGTCAAATGCATCCTGATATACCGAAGTGTCCGCGCACTCCTCTGCACATGCGCAGGAGGCACAGTCGGACTCGGCACGCATCATTTCTTCCAGCTCATCCATGGCCTTCAGTTCAGCCTCGTGGTAAACTTCCTCTTCACGCTTTTTCTGAAGCATGACAAGCGCTGCGGTAGCACCGGCTGCACAGGCAAGGCTGGTCAGCAGCAGACCTGCTTTCACCTTGGTAGAATTTTTCACGGTATCCACTCCCTCTCAAATGATGCGGAACTATTTTCATAATAAAAATCAATTAAACAAAATACAGCGTAAATGCCGATTAAGTGCTTTGCCTATACTTTACCATACGGACGGGGTAAAGTCAATGCTAATGGCACATTTAGCCGAGCTCATAGGCGCGCTTAATGCATTTATCGCAGGCTTCCGACACGATTCCGTACAGATCGCGGTCCTCAAGCACCTTCATGCCCTCAATGGTGGTGCCGCCGGGCGAGCACACCGCGCGGATCAGCTCTGCCGGCGTCTTATCACGGCGCAGCAGCATTTTGGCCGAGCCGATCATGGTCTGACAGATGAGCGTCAGCGCGTCGTCCTCGTTGATACCATGCTGCTTCGCACTCTGCACGAACGCGTCCGCGTAGGCATACAGGTACGCCGGAGCCGAACCGGCATACGGAATGACCTCATTGAGCATGTTCTCCTGCTCAAACGTGACGGTAACGCCCATGGTGTTGAACAGTTCACAGAGTTCGGACAGCTGCTTGTCGGTTGCGGCCGCATTCTTAACCAGCTGGGTTGCGCCCTCGCCGAGCATAAGCGGCGTGTTCGGCATCACGCGGATCATTGCGGTGTCCGCGCCGAGCGCACCCTCCAGCTTGGCGAAGGTCACGCCTGCGGCAATGGATACGACAAGCGGCTTTTCTCCTTCAAATTTCGCCAGATTCGGCAGGATTTCGTCGAAATTCTGCGGCTTGACGGCCAGCAGCACGATCTCGCTTTCTGTGTAGACCTCGGTATAGTCACCCGTGACGGCGTAGCCCTTGGCTGCATGAGCGGCGCGTTTTTCCTCGCTGCGGTTGAACATCAGCACCTGCTCAGGCGCAAAACGGCCTGCGCGCACTGCGCCTTCCGCGATGGCGGTACCCATGTTGCCGGCACCGAGAACACCGAATTTGTATTTTTTCATGTCAATACACCTCATTTATGGTTTATTTTCATATATGCTTAAATGATAGAAAGCAGCCCGTTCTGCGAAAGGAATGCTGCCGTTTCTTTCAAATTATGGCAGATAAAACAATCATATCTGATAAAAGATATTATAGCACAATGGACTTTTCCTGCAAACAGCTTGTGAAAAACTTTCGGATATGGTACAATAAAAATACTTTTATTTCATTATGGCTGTCATTTCGGACAGGCTAAAAGATATTGTATGTAAGGGAGTAAAACACAAAACATGGAACAAAAAAAGAGAAGCAGCTTCTCCAGCCGAATTGGTTTCGTGCTGGCGGCGGCAGGCTCGGCGGTAGGTCTGGGCAACCTTTGGCGATTCCCCTATCTGGCGGCACGGTACGGCGGCGGTATTTTCCTGCTGGTGTATCTCATTCTCGCGCTGACGTTCGGCTTTTCGCTGATGATTACCGAGATTGCCATCGGACGAAAGACCCGTCTGTCCTGTATCGGTGCGTACAAGGCGCTTGATAAGCGGTTCGGATTCCTCGGCTGGCTGGCGGCGTTCGTGCCGTTCATCATCACGCCGTATTACTGTGTTATCGGCGGATGGGTTATGAAATACCTGTTCACCTTTATCAGCGGCAACGCACTGGAGGCGGCCGACAACGGCGGATTTTTCAGCAGTTTCATTGGCTACGATGCGGGTTCGCTGTCCTCGACGATTTTCAGCTTAAATGGACCGACCCCGTGGTTCATCCTGTTCGTGCTCGCGACCACCATTGTCGTTATCTTCGGTGTTGAAAAGGGTATCGAGAAGGCGAGCCGTATCATGATGCCGATTCTCGCCATTCTGGCGGTCGTTATCGCAATCTACTCGCTGACCATTCCGGGTGCGCTGCATGGCCTGAAATATTATATTCTGCCCGATTTCTCGCAGTTTTCGGTATCTACCGTGCTTGGCGCGATGGGACAGATGTTCTACTCGATGTCGCTGGCAATGGGTATTATGATTACCTACGGCTCCTACATGCAGAAGGAAAATCTGCTTGAGCACTCTGTCACTCAGATTGAGATTTTCGACACGCTGTTCGCGTTTGTGGCCGGTCTGATGATCATTCCGGCGGTTATCGCGTTCAACGGCGGCGATCCGTCTCAGGTAAACAGCGGCCCGGGTCTGATGTTCATCACTCTGCCGATGGTATTCGACTCCATGAAGTTCGGCACCATTATCGGCGCGGTATTCTTCCTGCTCGTACTGTTTGCGGCGCTGACCTCCTCCATTTCGCTGATGGAAACACTGGTTTCCGTGCTGATGGACAAGGCACACATGAAGCGCAAGACGGCTACCATCGCTATTACGGCAAGCTGCCTGATCATTGGCATGCTGTCCTGTCTCGGCTATGGTCCGTGGGCAACGATTACCATTATCGGTATGCAGTTCCTCGATTTCTTTGACTTTATCTCCAACTCCGTGCTCATGCCGATCGTGGCGCTGCTCACCTGCATCCTGATTGGTCATGTAGTCGGCGCCAAGGTCATCGCAGACGAGGTAAAGGAGGGTGCCGGTTCGTTCCACCGCGAGAAGCTGCACCGCGTTATGGTGCGCTGGGTGGCTCCGGTGATGCTGGCAGCGATCCTCGCTTCGGAATTGGCAACAAAGGTATTCCACCTTTTCACAATTTAAAATCACTCTCACAGGAGAAAACCAATGAAAACTGTAACCATTTACACAGATGGTGCGTGCTCGGGCAATCCGGGACCCGGCGGCTGGGGTGCGATCCTGCAGTACGGCAAGGCGGAAAAGGAGCTTTCCGGCTCCGAGCCGTCCACCACGAACAACCGCATGGAGCTGCTCGGTGTAATTACCGCCCTCGAGACCCTCAAGGAGCCGTGCTCGGTCGATCTGTATTCGGACAGCAAGTATGTTGTTGACGGTATTACCAAGGGCTGGGCCAAGGGCTGGCGTGCGCGCGGCTGGGTTAAAAGCGATAAGAAACCCGCAAAAAATCCGGAACTCTGGGGGCGTCTGCTCGATCTGCTGGATAAACACGAGGTGCGGTTCCATTGGGTCAAGGGTCACGCGGATAATCCGTATAACAACCGCTGTGACGAGCTTGCCGTCGGCGAGTATCAGAAGTATAAGTAAGGCTGTCGCGAAACTACAGTTTCGCCGACAAGCAGGAACGGACCGTGGGCCGTTCCAAAGTCGTCCGAAAGTTCCTATACAGAAACTTTCTCCCTCCAGAAGTGTAAAAACCGAGATATATGCTCCCGGTTTTTACGAATTTGCGAAGCAAATTCTATTTTACGCGCGCTACAGCGCGAATTTGATGGAGCGACAGGAATATCCACTCTTTAGACAAACTGAACACCTTCTTCACATTTGGTGAGGAAGGTGTTATTTTTTGCGTAAAAAGGTCTCTTTTACGCCGATATAGAGTAAAACCACGCCGAAAGCACGCCGCAGCAGATCGGTGTCCACTCTTGCGGCAAGCAGCGCCGCAAGCACGGACGTCACCACGCCTGCCGGTACGCAGCATTTGACAGCTTCCCTTTCGATGAGTCCGTTTTTGCAGTGTGAAATCAGCGCTGCAGGCGCACACGAGAGAAAATACAGCAGGTTGATGCCGCCCGCCTGATACTGCCCTGTCCCTTCAAAAAGTGTCAGATACAGCAGCAAAAGTGAGCCGCCGCCAATGCCGAAGCCGCTTAAAATACCGGTCAGCAGACCGATTGCGACCGCAAGTACCGCGCTCACAGCAGCAGGACGGCACGGATGCCGCCATAGAGAATCAGCACGCCGAATGCACGGCGCAGCCAGTCCGCCTTTACCCTGCCGAATAGCTTTCCGGCCAGCACGCCGCCTGCCGCGCCGCCGAGCAGATACGGCACCGCCTGCCCAATCGGCAGACCGCCCTTTAGCCAGTAAATCACCGCTGAGACCGCGCACAGCGGGAAAATTACCGCGACTGAGGTCGCAAATGCGCGCTTCTGCTCCATGCCGCACCAGGAAATCAGCAGCGGCACGAGAAATAACCCGCCGCCCGCCCCGAAAAATCCGTTTGCTGCACCGGAAAGTGCACCGGTGACCGCATATTTTACTGAAATTTTCATAAAAGAAACCCTCCGGTGACAGTTTGCACCGAAGGGCTTGCTTTTATGTGTATTATTTGTCGGCTTCGCGCTCGCGTTCCTCTTCCTTTTTGAGCTTCTGCTCGTTGGCGTAAACACGGTTCTGCAGACGGCACAGCTCCTGTGCAAGCGGGTCCGGCAGGTTGATCTGGTCGAGCGCATACGCCGGAGACGGACCGACACGCTGACCGGCAATCTTAACGACGCGCGCCTTGATGCCGACAACCGTGGAATCCGGCGGAACCTCCTGCAGTACGACAGCATTCGCGCCGATACGGCTGTTGTCACCCACCTTGAACGGTCCGAGAACCTTCGCGCCGGTCGAAATGAGCACGTTGTTGCCAATGGTCGGATGACGCTTGCCGGTGTCGTGACCGGTACCGCCGAGCGTTACACCGTGGTAAATCGTGCAGTCATCACCAATCTCGGCGGTTTCACCGATAACGATGCCCATGCCGTGGTCAATAAACAGGCGTTTGCCGATCTTTGCGCCCGGGTGGATCTCAATACCGGTCATATGCCGTGCAAACTGCGACAGTGCACGCGCAAGAAAGAAATGCTTGTGCTTGTACAGCCAATGCGCCTGACGGTGGTAAAACAGGGCATGAAAGCCCTGATAGAGCAAAACAACTTCCAATGTGGTGCGTGCTGCCGGGTCACGGTCCCGGATCGAGCGTGCATCCTCGAGCAATCCCTTAAAAATCATAGTATCCCTTCCAAACTTTAGGGGTATAAAGCAGTATATGCAATCGGAAGATAAAAGGTTCCGATTGCCGTTTATGATACTTGCATAAACGAACGATAGTATCATTATAGACTCTTTTCGGTGAAAATTCAAACACTACGTTGAATTCCGTGAAAAAAGTGATATAATGTAAGAAGATTATGCTGAACGAGGTACGAAAATTATGAAAATTACTGTCATGGGACTGGGTTATATCGGCCTGCCGACGGCGATTACGCTGGCTGAGGCCGGTTTTGAGGTCTGCGGCTTTGACGTAAACAAAAATACCATCGAGACCCTGCAGGGCGGTCATATCCATATTGTAGAGCCGGGTCTGCAGGAAGCCTTTGAAAAGGCTGTTGCACACGGTCATCTGCATTTTTCCGAAGAGCTTGGCAAGTCCGATGTATTCTATATTTCGGTTCCGACGCCGTTCTTCAAGGACGAGAACGGCAGCCACAAGGCCGATCTGCGCTTTGTAGAGTCTGCAGGCCGTATGGCAGGCAAGGTGCTCGAGCCGTCCAATCTGGTCATTCTGGAGTCCACCGTGCCGCCGCACACCTCCGAGATGCTCGCGCGCGTACTGAGCGAGGAATCCGGCATTCCGATGAATGAGATTCACGTTGCACATTGTCCGGAACGCGTTATCCCGGGCAACATGATGTACGAGCTGAAGAACAATGACCGCATCGTCGGCGCCCGCACGCCGGAGGCTGCTGAAATGGCGGCATCCATCTACGAGAAGGTGCTTGAGAAGGGTGTCGTTCACAAGACCGACGATCTGACCGCCGAGATGTGCAAGCTGACGGAGAACACCTTCCGTGATGTCAACATTGCTTACGCAAACGAGCTGTCCGTCATCTGCGACAAGATGGGCATTGACGTTTTTGAGCTGATCAAGCTGGCAAACTGCCATCCGCGCGTTAACATCCTGACCCCGGGTGTCGGCGTTGGCGGCCACTGCATCGCAGTTGACCCGTGGTTTATCTACGAGCAGTTCCCGGCGGAGGCGAAGGTTATCCTTGCGGCACGCGAGCGCAACGAGAACAAGCCGCACTTCGTCGCTGACAAGGTTGTAGCAAAGATGAAGAAGGTAACCGACACGGTCGGTGTGCTCGGCCTGTCCTATAAGCCGGACGTTGACGACCTGCGTGAGTCGCCGTCTATCGAGCTGTGCCACATCCTGCAGGAAAAGGGCGTAAAGGTTATCGCGTGCGAGCCGTTCGCCAAGGATACTGAGGTGCAGAACATCCCGAACGTATCGTTCGAGGAGGTTCTCAAGGCAGATTATCTGGTCATCACACTCGGTCACACGCTGTTCAAGGAGAACAAGGACAAGATTGCAGAGAAGCCGTACTTCGACTGCGTTGGTATGATGGAATAATTTCGCAAATAACAGAAAGCCGCCTGTCCGGGCGGCTTTCTGTTATTTGAAGTAGGAATTAGTCGTTAGAAATGAGTCATTATGGGTGTTCTGCCGCTGAAATCCGGTTCATATAATGCGGAACAGGGGAGAGGTGGGATGCCGATGGACGATATCTTACAAGTAAATGAGCGGCTGCGCGGCCTGATATGGGGCGCGCCCATGCTGATTCTGCTGCTTGGCACCGGATTGTACTTCACGGCGGTGACCGGAGTTTTTCAGGTGCGGTACTGCGCGCTCTGGCTGCGGAAAACGCTGTTTTCCTGCTTTACCGGTGCCGCAAGACGGACAAGCGGCGGCGTTTCTCCGTTTGCGGCCATGTGCACCGCACTTGCCGCAACGGTCGGTACGGGCAACATCGCAGGCGTGGCAACCGCGCTGACGCTCGGCGGTCCGGGCGCGGTGCTCTGGCTGTGGGTGAGCGCCTTTGTCGGTATGATGACGGCTTTTGCGGAGAACACGCTCGGCATGCTCTACCGTGAAAAGGGAAGCGACGGCAGCTGGCGCGGAGGAGCCATGCTGTACCTGAAAAACGGTCTGCGCAGTCCGCTATTGGCGGGAGCCTTTGCGCTGTTCTGCGTGCTGGCCTCGTTCGGTATCGGCAATATGAGTCAGTGCAACTCAATCGCGCAGGGACTTTCCGGCTCGTTCGGCATACCGAGCGGGATCGTCGGCGCGGTGACAGCGGTTTTGCTCGGCGCGGTGCTGCTCGGCGGCCTCAAACGGCTGTCCCGCGTGACGGAAACGCTCGTACCGTTCATGGCGCTGTTCTACATGGGCGGTGCGGTCGCTGTGCTGTGGGTGCATCGGGCGGCGCTGCCGCAGGCATTCGCGCAGATTTGCTCGATGGCATTCGATACGCGGGCGGGCACAGGCGGCGCGCTCGGCTACGGCATGACGCAGGCCATCCGCGCGGGCGTGTCGCGCGGCGTATTTTCAAATGAAGCCGGGTTGGGCTCGTCCGTCATGGTGCATGCCGCCGCAGACGCAAAAGAGCCGTGTGAACAGGGGATGTGGGCGGTTTTTGAGGTGTTCTTCGACACGATTGTGATGTGCAGCGTCACCGCGTTCGTCATTCTCACGAGCGGGGTATATGACGTAAGCCGCTACGCGCTCGCGTCCGGAACGCCTTTGCTTTCTCAGCTGACAACCGGTGCACAGCTTACCGCAGAGGCGTTCTCCACCGTATTCGGACGGTTCGGCGGGGGCTTCGTTGCGGTGTCGCTCGCGCTGTTTGCATTCTCGACCCTGCTCGGCTGGTCGTATTACGGGCAGCGTGCAGCGGCCTATTTGATGGGGGAGCAGGTAATTCCGGTCTATAAGGCGGCCTTTCTTCTGGCGGCGGTAGCGGGCTGCATGATGCGGCTGGAGCCGGTGTGGGCGCTCAGCGACACGTTCAACGGCCTGATGGCGCTGCCTAATCTGGCGGGCGTGCTGGCACTTCGGCGGCAGGTGATTGCGGAATGGTGTCGCTATAAACACGATTTATGACGTTAAACCATTGCAAGTTGCACAAAAATATCCTTTCGGACGGAAAAAACAGGATTAGCACTTGTAAATCCGGTTAAATCCATATAAAATAGAATGGAATTGCGGACACGATTTGTCTGCGTATAAGGGGGAAATAAGGAATGGACGTTACGGCAACTGTTTGGACACTGCTGCCACCGATCATCGCAATCGCGCTTGCACTGATTACGAAGGAGGTTTACTCCTCGCTGATGATCGGTATTCTTTCGGGTGCGCTGCTCTATACGGGCTTCCATCCGCTGAAAGCCGTCGAGACGACTTTCACCATCATGGGCAGTAAATTGGGAGATAATATCAATATTTGTATCTTCCTTGTATTGCTCGGTATTCTGGTTTCACTGATCACAAAATCGGGCGCATCACGCGCATACGGTGAGTGGGCGGTCAAAACCATTCGCAGCCGGCGCGGCGCGTCGTTTGCGACCTCGTTCCTCGGAATGTTCATTTTCGTGGACGATTACTTCAACTGCCTCACCGTCGGCACGGTCATGCGCCCGGTGACGGACAAGTACAGCATTTCCCGGGCAAAGCTGGCGTACATCATCGATGCAACGGCGGCTCCGGTCTGCATCATCGCGCCGATCTCCTCGTGGGCGGCGGCGGTCGGCTCGTCCCTGCCGGAATCGAGCACGCTGGACGGCTTCTCGCTGTTCCTCAAGACCATCCCGTTGAACCTGTACGCGCTGCTCACGCTGGCGTTCCTCATCTGGCTGATGGCTGCTGATTTCGACTTCGGCCCGATGAAAAAGTACGAGCTTGCGCATAAGGATGATGATCTCTCTCTGATTGAGGAGACCCACGTTGTAGCCGGCTCGGGCAAGGTTTACGACCTGATCCTGCCGATCAGCGTACTGATCGTGCTCTGCATTGCAGGCATGCTGTACACCGGCGGCATTCTGGACGGCGCAAACGTTGTTGAGGCGTTCGCAAACTGTGATTCTTCCACCGCGCTGGTGCTCGGCTCGTTCTTCACGCTGCTGTTTACCTTTGTGCTGTACATCCCGCGCAAGGTGCTGTCCTTTGGTCAGTTCTGCGAGGCTTTCACTGAGGGCTTCAAGGCGATGGTTCCGGCCATCCTCATCCTGACACTGGCGTGGACGCTGTCCGGTGTGTGCCGCGACGAGTACCTCAACATCGGTGGCTTCGTATCCTCTGTGGTGAATGCGGAATCCACCATCGGTATGTTCATGCCGGCGGTATTCTTCCTCATCGCGCTCGGTCTGGCCTTTGCGACCGGTACCTCCTGGGGCACGTTCAGCATCCTGATTCCGATTGCTATTGCGGTATTTGGCGATGCACCGTCCACCATGCTGGTCATGACCGTGGCAGCCTGCCTGTCCGGTGCGGTCTGCGGCGACCACATCTCGCCTATCTCGGATACGACCATCCTCGCCTCCGCGGGTGCACAGTGTAACCATATTGATCACGTTTCTACGCAGATGCCGTACGCGCTGATGATCGCGGCGATTAGCTTTGTCGGCTTCCTCGTCGGCGGTGTGACCGGAAACGGCATTCTGGCGCTTGGCGTAGGTGCGGTACTGTTGGTGCTCACCATTGCGGTTATTACCGCACGGCAGAAGAAAAAGGCGTAACAACGTCAATTAAAGTCGTAAAATTATGCTCTCCCTTCGGGGAGAGCATAAAATTGCAATAAACCCCATTTTATCCGGTCAAAACCGGATAAGCAGACTCCCGAAAGAAGGTATCCCGTTTGACCACTGACCTTACCGTCGGAAAAACGTCACAGAAGCTGTTCTGGTTCTCGATTCCGCTGCTGCTCAGCGTCGCGTTCCAGCAGCTGTACCAGATGGCTGACTCCATCATCGTAGGCCGTTTTGCCGAAACTGTAGAAGCCGGTGAGCTGGCGCTGGCCGCCGTCGGCGCCAGCTATCCGATCACACAGCTGTTTGTTGCGGTCGCAACCGGTATCAACATCGGTACCGGCGTGCTCGTCTCGCAGCTGTTCGGCGCAAAGCGCTATCTGCGCATGAAGACCGCCATCTCGACCGCACTGCTCACCACTACGGCGGTAGCGCTGCTGCTGACGCTGATCGGCGCTGTCGGCACGACGGGCATTATGAATGCGCTGTCCACGCCGGAGAATATCTTTGCGGACGGCTCACTGTATCTGCGCGTGTATGTGTTTGGTCTGCTGTTCCTGTTTATCTATAACGTGTGTACGGGTATCTTCAATGCCATGGGCGACAGCCGAACGCCGCTGATCCTGCTTGTGCTGTCCTCGGTCGGCAATGTCATTCTGGATATGGTATTTGTTGCCGGTTTACACTGGGGCGTTGCAGGCGTTGCATGGGCGACATTTATCGCGCAGGGCGCGTCCGGTATTCTGGCGTTTGTGCTGCTGCTGCGCCGTGTGCGCTCGTTTGATACGGGCAACCATTTCGTGCTGTTCGCGCCCGAAATGCTGCGCCGCCTGACCAACTACGCCGTGCCGTCTATCGCACAGCAGAGCTTCGTATCGGTCGGCAATGTTGTCATCCAGTATTACATCAACCTGTGCGGTGCGACCGTTATCGCGGGCTTCTCGGCGGCAAACCGCGTCAACCAGTTTGCGCTGACCTGCTGCATGTCGTTCGCTTCGGGTCTGTCGAGCTACGTTGCGCAGAATATCGGCGCCCGCAAGATGGACCGCATCGGTCCGGGTCTCAAATGGGGTGCGGTGTATTCGCTCGGCCTGTCCGTGGTGTTTATGGCGATCTATCTGCCGTTTGCGAACAAGATCATCAGCCTGTTCGTTCCGGCGGGCAGTGCCTCCGGTGTTATTGATGTCGCACGAGGCTACCTGTTCACGGTTGTGCCGTTCTATCTGGTCGTATGCACCAAGTTCGTATGCGACAGCGTCCTGCGCGGCGCCGGCGCAATGCGTCCGTTCATGGTAACGACGTTCTCCGACCTGATTATCCGCGTGGTGCTGTCCATTGCACTGTTCTATGTGGTCGGCAACGAGCACGGTATCTGGCTTAGCTGGCCGATCGGCTGGTTCCTCGGCTCGGGTCTGTCGGTGTTCTTCTATAAGTCCGGCGCATGGAAAAAGAATCTGCCTACATTCTAACCGGCCGTAAAATTGTAAATGAAAGGGTTTCCTATCGGGAAACCTTTTTTCATGCCTGTTTATTAAGAATCTGCATAACGACACGGCTGACAATTTCTCGCTTTAGGGCAGGGGATTTCTACATTTCATTCCCCTAAAACTGCATTTCGTGAAAAAGACGTTCCGGCTGATCGAAAATCTGCTATGGTATAAGCACAGCAGACAACGCGGAAGGCGCGGACAGCACTGTCGGGTAACGGCTTCGATACCGGCTGATGAATTGCAGGGTCGCAGCTTCCGCAATATGAAGAACAACTCCTCATAATTGAGATACCCCGCCGGATGGAAAGCGAGTATAATTCCATTCGGCGGGGTACTGTTTTGCACGGAAAAAACGAGGCGCGCATGCCGTTCACAGGAATGGTGGGAGCACCAGGGTTTTGAAATTGCGTGACGATTGCGACTCTGTGTGATATGATGGAGAAAACAGCAGGAGGCGTTTTGGTGAGGATACTTTTTGTTTGCCACGGCAGGATTTACCGGGCATGATGAAAAATCTCAAATCGTCTCATAAGCCCCGTTTTTAAGCGTTTTTTGTGTTTCAGTCTCAAATTTACCAAAGATTTACCAATATTTCTGGAGAGCCAGACTTGCAAAAAAATGAGCCAGAATGAGGAGATTAAAACATGGGCGAATTGAAATCAAGAATAACGGAAAACGGAATTGATTATATCCTTGTTGGGGATTACTACATCCCAGACTTGAAACTGCCGGAGGAACACCGCCCCATTGGAAAGTATGGACGGCTACACCGGGAATATTTAAGAGAAGCCCACCCAGCCAGATTGAACACATTGACACTGACCGGGGAGTTATGGACATACCTTGCAGACCTGAACGAACAAGCACAGGAACGGTTAGCCACCATCATGGAGCAGATGAAAGCTGTCGAGGGCGTGACAGAGGAATTAAAGCGCACTTCTCAAATGGAATGGGTGCAGCGTTGCAATAACATTCACAACCGGGCAGAAGAAATTGTTTTGCATGAGATGATTTATTCATAACGGTATGATAGAATGATTACTGTTAAATTAGAATTGGGAGATGCCTATGAACAAGTTTTTGAATGATATAAGGAGTGCCGAAAATCCTATATCTGGTAATAGAAAAATTATAAATACCATAGCTGTATTGTTCCTTGGAATAGCTTTGGGGACTTTTTCAAAATTTTTGGATTTTCGTCAAACTGAACTGCCAAGTGTGCTTATGGCAATAGATGGGGCATTAGATGTTCATAATTTCCTTGGGCGTTTTGAAATTTGGGTATTGATTGCACTGTGTATTTCTATTTATAGTAATTCTGCAACAAGAGCAAGTGTTAATGTTTTTGCGTTTTTTGCTGGCATGGTTGCAAGTTACTATTTGTATTCAAACTATGTCGCAGGATTTTTCCCAAGAAGCTACGCTATGATTTGGTTTGGCTTTACCATGATTTCTCCGTTCTTGGCATTTGTCTGTTGGTATGCGAAAGGAAAAAGCAGACCTGCATTTATGCTATCAGTATTGATTTTAGCAGTATTGTTTAACATGACTTTCGTATATGGATGGGGATATTTCGAAGCACGCTCTGTTTTAGAATTGATAGTCTTTATCATCGGACTTACTGTTTTGAGGAGGGACACATTGAAAAGTTCTGTGCTAATGGGAACAATTAGTATAGTTCTTGCAGTTTTACTTGATATGGTTATTCCATTTCATTTTGGATAAACAACTTCCAGTGTCGTTCTAAAAATTCAACTGAATAATCCCAGCAAAAACCGCTGCTACATGGAAGCCAACAAACCATGCAACAGCGGTTTTTCTTTACCGTTTTTTCCTCTGGCTAATAGGCGTTCCCATTTTCTTTGATTTTTTGAGAATCCGAATCAGCCAGCGAAATTCTTCGTCTGACAGATTTTTATAGTTGATACCAAGCTGCTTGCAGTAAAGAACAACCAGCTTTTCATCCCGGCTGCCCTTGAAATTTTCGACCGCTTCCAGATTTTCTTTCAGTTCATTAGCAACGGTGGTCTGGGGTGCACTCTCGCTGTCCTTTTTATGGGCTTCCCGAATATCCCGGATAATGAGATTGAGGTCATCCAGAACCATGTGGCTGAAATATTCATCATCACTGATATGGGCGGCTTGCAACACTTTCAAATGGGGGTCGTCTTCGCCAGGGCGATACCGTTCAATGATTTCATGCCGGACGGTATCGACAAGGGCGTTGAGGTTCTGAATCTGCATGGTGGCAATCCCATCCACATAAATCTCAATATCCGCAAGAAACTTGATAAAGTCCTTATGGGTGGCAAGTTCGCACAGCAGACGGTTGTTAATCCGACCGCTTTTCAGAAGTGCTACCATCTCATCACTCAAATGCAGCTCCCTTAATGGCGTGTTGATCTCCGCCCGGTTCTCTGTCCGGCAAAAGAGATAATCGAGGGACACCCCATAAAAATCTGCCAGCAGGATAAGGTTGCCATGATTGATTTCCTTATAGTCATCTTTTTCATAACTGCCAAGAGCCGATTTTGAAATACCCGTTTGCTCAGCCAGTTCTTCCAGTTTTAATCCTTTGTTTAATCGTAAATCTTTTAGCCGTTCCTGTATTGTAGTAGCTCCGTTCATTGAAGCAGTTCCCCCTTCTGACAACATTTATAACCGTTGAATTGATTATACCATATCAATTCCGCAATCGTGGAAATTTCTGATTTTTACCCCTAATTCCTACTTTGTGGACATACGGCATAGGGCACAAAAATGTTCTATGATACAGGTAGTTCA